>JAYVRZ010000277.1:0-4523 GCA_043775965.1 Sphingomonas sp. | reverse complement strand
CGCTCTCGGTTTCGCTTCTCCGTCGAGCTTTTCCTATGCATTCGGCCGCGCGACCGGCGTACCGCCGCTGCGCTTCCGCCAGCGGCACCTGCGGCGGAGGATTGAACAGCTTCGCCTGCTACGCTCCCTCTAATCCCGCCCCCGCAGGTGCCGCTGGCGGAAGCGCAGCGGCGGTACGCCGGTCGCGCGGCCGAATGCATAGGAAAAGCTCGACGGAGAAGCGAAACCGAGAGCGAACGCGATCGACTTGATACTGTCCTCGGACGCCAGCGCGCGCTTGGCCATTTCGATCCGGGTCTGCGCGATATGGTCGCCGATCGTGAACCCGCGGCTCGATCGGAACCCGCGCGTCAATTGGCGGATCGACACCGAACACAGGTCCGCCAGTTCGCCAAGCGACGGCGGCGGCCCACCGCGATGCAGCCGTTCGTCGATCAGCCGCAGCCGCCACGAAGCGAGTCCGCCGGTGATCGGGCTTTCGGAGATCGCCTCCAGATAGCGTGCCAGTTCGATCGCCAATTGCCCCGCGATCATCGCCGCGAGTTCCGCGCTGCCGGTGCCGCCATGCCGCATCTCCTCGGCGAGCCGCGACAGGCAGGACCGGATATAGGGATGGACGATATCGAGCCCGCCTTCCAGCCGGCGATCGGTCCATTCGAGCGGGGTCTTCAGCCAGTGATCGACCGAGTCGGCATGGATCTCGCATGCGATCGACGCCTGGTTGTCGCCCGCATCGGTTCGGACATGCAGTGCCTCGCCGGGCGGCACGAGGAAGATCTCGCCGAGCCGCTCGAACCGGTGCGGACCCCAGCGTTCCGAATAACAGCCGCGCGCCTTTTCCGGGCGCGGCGTCAGGCACAGGTCGAGCCAGTAATGCGCGCCGCGGCGGAAGACGTGGTTGGTCGGCTGGTCGTTTGAAAACCGCATGATGCGCGCCATCCCGCGCGGAATGGGCAACTCCGCCTCGAACGCCGATTGCGTATAGGTATCGATTTCCACCACCCGTTCTCCCGCGCAGCATGCAGTTCTTCCGCGCAGCATCGCCGCGTCGACCTTTGGCCGCTTACCGATATAATGGCCCGGCGTCGACAGGCAGGTCGATTGCAGGACAGCGTCCGATGCCCGCACATTGGCCGCAAGGACCGGCCCGGGCAAACCAGGGCGTGGCAGGAGGATGTGGATGGCGAACGCTCTTTTCGATTGCACCGGCAAGGTGACGCTCATCACCGGCGGCAACAGCGGCATCGGCCTGGGCTTTGCGCTCGGGGTCGCCAAGATGGGCGGCGACATCGCGATCTGGGCGCGCAATGCCGACAAGAACGCCGCTGCCAAGGCGCAACTCGAAGCCGCCGGCGCGGGCCGGGTCGAGACCTATCAGGTCGACGTGTCCTCCGAAGACGAAATCGTCGCCGGCTATGCCCGGCTGCTCGCCGATTTCGGTCGGATCGATTGCGTCTTCGCGAATTCCGGCCGCTCGTCGAAATCGCGCTCGGTGCTGACCCTCGACTCGGCTGAGTGGCATGACCTGCTCGCGGTCAACCTCCACGGCGCGTTCTTCACGTTGCGCGAAGGCGCCAAGGCGATGGTCGCGCGCGCCGAGGCTGGCGAACCCGGCGGCAGCCTCGTCTATTGCGGCAGCCTGTCGATGTTCCACGGCATTCCGGGCATCAACAACTACGCCGCGTCCAAGGGTGGCATGGGCGCCGCGGTTCGCGGGATGGCCGCCGAACTCGGCAAATACGAGATTCGCGCCAACACCATCGCCCCCGGCTACACCAAGACCAGCATCGGCAGCGACGCCGACCAGAGTCCCGAGATGCAGGCGCGGATCGTCGCGGTCGACGCGCATTTCTCCGCCAAGACGCCGATCCGCCGCCCCGGCACCATCGAGGATTTCGAGGGCATCGGCGCCTATCTCGCAAGCGATGCCTCGCGGTTCCACAGCGGCGATACGATCGTGATCGACGGCGGCAGCGCCATCTATCCCCCCTACGCCTTCTGACGCGGGAACCATCATGCGCCGCCTGACCATCTATCATATCGACGACGTACGGCTCGATCCGTACGAACGCCCCGAACACGGTCCGAAGGATGTGGTCGTGCGAATGAAGGCCTGCGGGATCTGCGGCAGCGATCTTTCGTACATCAAGAACGGCGGGATCCCGGTGGCCGGCACGATGACCGCACTCGGCCATGAGGGCGCCGGCGAGGTGATGCATGTCGGCGACGAGGTCGAGGGGCTGCACATCGGCCAGGCGGTGATCGTCAACCCGATGAATACGCCGAGCTTCATCGGCAGCGGCGGCCCCGAAGGCGCGTTTACCGAGGAGCTGCTGGTTCGCGAAGGTCGGCTGGGGCACAGCCTGCTGCCGATCCCCGAGGGCATTCCCTACGACGTCGCGGCGATGTGCGAGCCGCTCGCGGTCGCGCTGCACGGTGTAAACCGCGCCGAGGTGACCGCGGGCAGCAAGCTCGTGATCTTCGGCTGCGGGCCGATCGGGCTCGGCATGGTGATGTGGGCGGTCGACCGCGGCTGTGACGTGATCGCGGTGGACCTTGCCGACGAGAGACTGGATCGCGCGGAAGCGCTGGGTGCGCGGACGATCAACCCAAGCCGCGAGGATCTCGTCGCGCAGGTCAAGGCGCTGCACGGTGCGGAGATGTATTTCGGTCGCGAACGTGCCAGCACCGATGCGTATATCGATGCTGCGGGCGCCCCCTCGATTCTAGGCGACGTCGTGCGGATGGCAAAGCGTCACGCACGCCACGTCATCACCGCCGCCTATCTGAAGCCGATCGAACTGCCTGCCGGCCCGATGCTGACCAGCGAGATGACGATCACCACCGCAGTCGGCTACCCGACCGAGTTCCCCGACGTGATCGCCGCGATGCCCCGGTTGCGCAACAAGATCGCCGCGATGATCAGTCATTCGCTGCCATTCGACGCGGTGCTCGACGGCCTGAAGATCGCCGCCACGCCGGCCTCGGCAAAAGTCATGATCTACTTCGAAGGAGCCGGTTCATGAGCGAAAAACAGACCCCGCTGGGCGCGCTGGTGATGGCCGGCGCAGGCCAGACCGACGCCGAGGCGATCACCGACACCATCTTCATGGTGAAGGACATATCCAACGCCTATCTCGTCACCACCAAGGAGGGCGACCTGCTCGTCAACACCGGCTTCATCGGCAACGGCGAACGCAATAAGGCGCTATTCGCACCGCATCGCACCGGACCGCTCAAGCGGATTATCCTGACGCAGAGCCATGCCGATCACTATGGTGCGCTGCCCGAACAGCGCGAGGACGGAACGCAGGTCATCGCCGGCGCCGGCTTCACCGAGACCGCCGAATATTTCGACAAGCTCGCCCCGTTCCTCGGGCGGCGCTCCGGCAAGCTGTGGGCGTCGATGACCCGGCGCAGCGGCCCGCCGCCCGTCCCCCCGAAGATCGTGCCCGACGTCGAAGTGGCCAGCGTCCTCGCCTTCGAGCAGGGCGGTCGCACGTTCGAGGTCCACAAGACTCCCGGCGGCGAGACGCTGTGCGCGGTGTTCGTCTGGCTTCCCGAGGAACGGACGATCTTCACCGGCAATTTGTTCGGCCCGGTGTGGCGCGCGATGCCCAACCTCGTGACGATCCGCGGCGATCGCCCGCGCCTCGTCCGCGCCTATCTCGCCTCGCTCGACGCGGTCCGCGCGCTCGAACCCGACCTGGTCGTCACCGGTCACGGCGAGCCGATCCGTGGCGCCGAGCGGATCCGCGCCGATCTCGACGCGATGCGCGCGGCCGTCACGCATATCGAACGCGAGACGATCGCCGGCATGAATGCAGGCAAGACCGTCCACGAGCTGATGCAGTCGATCACGCTGCCGCCCGACGGGCAGATCGGCGAGTTCCACGGCAAGACGCCCTGGGTCGTGCGCGCGATCTGGGAGGAGAATGCCGGCTGGTTCCATTATGCCGACGGCACCACCGCGCTGTACGGCGTACCGCGCAGCGCAGTCGACGCCGATCTCGCCGAACTCGCCGGCCCCGCGGCCCTGATCGCGCGCGCCGAGGCGCACGTCGCGGCGGGAAAAGCGCTAGAGGCACTTCATCTCGTCGACATCGTGCTTGCCGCGGAGCCCGCCGATACGGCGGCGCTAAGCGTGCGGAAGGCGGCGCTCGAACATCTCGCCGCGACGTCTGCGGGCTCGAACCTCAGCGAGACGATGTGGCTGAAGGCGGAGATCGCCGATGCCGACGCCCGGCTTACGACGGGGCTCGGCGCGGGATAGCGAACGCTTCCCCTGCGCAAGAATGCATTGATTGCCGGGACCGCCCGGCGCCGGGCAAGCAGCCCAGCGGAGATACGACATAATGGCCAAGACACTGACCCATCTGGAACGGCTCGAAGCGGAGGCGATCCACATCATGCGCGAAGTCGTCGCGGAGGCGGAGCGCCCCGTGATGCTCTATTCGGTCGGCAAGGATTCCGCCGTGATGCTGCACCTTGCGCGCAAGGCGTTCTATCCCTCGCCGCCGCCT
>JAYVRZ010000276.1:0-4932 GCA_043775965.1 Sphingomonas sp. | reverse complement strand
TCCGCTGTTCGGGTTTGCGAGCATGGCGCTGATCCTCGCGGGCGGCATCGCCGGGATGCCGTGGCTCGCGCGGACGTTGCTAGCCCCCCTCGCCCGCCGCCCCGGCCGTTCGGTTCCCGGCGACCTCGCGGTGCGTCATCTCCACGGCGCGCCAGGCGAGGCCGCGACTGCGTTGTGCGGCATCGTCGCGAGCACCGCATTGATGATCGCGATGGCGGTGATGGTCACCAGCTTTCGCGGTGCGGTCGATGAATGGCTCGGCCAGATCCTGTCGGACGATTTGTACCTCCGCGTCGAGGGCGGCACCGGCTTCGATCCCGCCGCGCAGGCCGTCCTCCGCGCGACGCCCGGGGTCACCCGCATCGCATTCAGCCGCCAGGTGCCGCTGACGCTGGCCGCCGACCGTCCGCCGGTGACGCTGATCGCCCGGCCGGTGGCGCAGGGCCGCGATCCGACGCTCCCGCTGCTCGACCGCGCCGAGACCCTGCCGCCCGGCGCCACGCCGATCTGGCTCTCCGAACCCGCCGCGCGGCTTTATGGCTGGAAGGTCGGCGCGCGCGTGTCGCTGCCGCTTGCCGGGCAGTATGCGGTGGCGGGGATCTGGCGTGATTATGCGCGGCAACAAGGCGCGATCGTGCTGCGCGATACCGATTATGCCAGGGCGACCGGCGACCTGACGCGGACCGAGGCGGCGATAACGCTCGCTCCCGGCGCCGACTCGCAACGCGTCGAGCGGTCGCTGATCGCGCACACGCCGCGCGCACTGGCGCCGTCGGTCTCGATCGCGCGTCCGGCCACGCTCCGCCGCTATGCGCTTGAACTGTTCGACCGGAGCTTCGCGGTCACGTACCTGCTCGAAGGCGTCGCGATCCTGGTCGGGCTGGCCGGCGTCGCGGCGACCATGTCCGCACAGACCATCGCCCGCACGCGCGAATTCGGCATGCTCCGTCATATCGGCGTGTCGAAGCGCCAGATCGTCGCGATGCTGGCGAGCGAGGGCGCGTTGCTCGGACTGGTCGGCGGCATTGCCGGCATCGCGCTCGGCGGCGTGATGGCGCAGGTATTGGTCAACGTGATCAACCCGCAATCCTTCAACTGGACCATGGCGACGCGCGTGCCTTGGGGGATCATCGGCAGCGTTGCGGTCGCGCTCGTCGTCGCCGCGGCAGGCACCGCGACGCTGGCCGGCAGGCGAGCGATCGCCGCCGACGCGGTCCGCATGGTCCGGGAGGATTGGTGATGCGTATGTTCGGCGCCACTCGCTGCAAGCGCGGCCTTCTAACGTGTGCGGCGCTCGCGCTCACAGCCGCGACTCCGGCCGGAACCATCTATCCCGTCGTCAGCCCGGGCGCGCGTTTCGCGTTCCCGCGTGAGCATGGCGCACACCCGGCGTTCCGCACCGAATGGTGGTACGTCACCGGCTTGCTGAAGACGCAGGACGGGCGCGATCTCGGCTTCCAGATCACCTTCTTCCGCACCACGCCGGCAACCGACCCGGCGAACCCCAGCGCGTTCGCCCCGAAGCAGATCCTCTTCGCCCATGCCGCGCTGTCGGACCCGCGCGTGGGCCACCTGCTGCACGGCGAGCGCGCGGCGCGCGGCGGCTTCGGGCTGGCGCAGGCGCGGATCGGCGATACCGACGTCACCTTGCGCGACTGGCGGATCCGCCGCCTTGCCGACGGGCGCTTCGTCACGACCGTGTCGACGCCCGACTTCGCGCTGTCGCTGACGCTCACCCCGCGCCAGCCGCCGCTGCTCGAAGGCAAGCAGGGGTATAGCCAGAAGGGGCCCCGTCCCGAACAGGCCAGCTATTATTACTCGATGCCGCATCTGGCGGTGTCGGGACGGCTGACCCGGAAATCCGAGTCTCAACCGGTTACCGGCCAGGCGTGGCTCGATCGTGAATGGTCGTCGGATTATCTCGGCGGCGGCGCGGTCGGGTGGGACTGGACCGGGCTCAACCTCGACGACGGCGGGGCGCTGATGGCGTTCCGGATCCGCGGGCCGGGCGGCAAGCAGGTCTGGGCGGGCGGATCGCTGCGCCGCGCCGATGGCCGGGTGGTCCGGTTCGCGCCTGCCGACGTCCGTTTCGATCCGTTGCGACGATGGCGGTCGCCGCGCACCGGCGCGCTCTATCCCGTCACCCAGCGGCTCAGCATACGCTTGCCCGAAGGCGTGCGCCGTTTCGATCTCACGCCGCTGTTCGCCGACCAGGAGCTCGATGCGCGGCGTAGCGGCATGCCGGTATATTGGGAAGGCGCGGTCCGCACGCGCGGCGGCAGCGGGTATCTCGAACTCACCGGCTATGCCGACCCGCTTCGCATGTAAGCGTCTGGAAACCGGCGCTCCCCCTCGCTAGGCACATCTTCATGGACACTGATATCGCCATCGCCCGCAGCGTCGCGCTGCGCCCCATCGCCAGCATCGCGGACGGGCTCGGTATCCCCGATGCGGCGATCGAGCCTTACGGCCGCTACAAGGCGAAGATCGCGCTCGACTGGCTCGAAACGCGCAGAGATGGCGCCAAGGGTCGGCTGATCCTGGTCACCGCGATCAACCCGACACCGGCCGGCGAGGGCAAGACGACCACGTCGATCGGGCTCGCCGACGCGCTTCGCCATACCGGTCGCAAGTCCGTGCTGGCGCTGCGCGAACCGTCGCTCGGGCCGTGTTTCGGCACCAAGGGCGGTGCGACCGGTGGCGGCCGTGCGCAGGTCGCGCCGATGGAGGACATCAACCTCCATTTCACCGGCGATTTCCACGCGATAACCTCGGCGCACAACCTGCTCTCGGCGATGATCGACAATCATATTCACTGGGGCAACGCGTTTGAGATCGACGTGCGCCGCGTGGTGTGGCGCCGGGTCCTCGACATGAACGACCGCGCGCTGCGTGATATCGTCCAGTCGATCGGTGGCGTCGCCAATGGTTATCCACGCGAGTCGGGGTTCGACATCACCGTCGCCTCCGAAGTGATGGCGATCCTGTGCCTCGCCGACGACCTGGCCGACATGGAGCGGCGGCTGGGCGACATCGTCGTGGCCTACACCCGCGACCGCCGGCCGATTACCGCGCGCGACTTGAAGGCAGATGGCGCGATGGCGGTGCTGCTGGCGGAAGCGATCAAGCCCAACCTCGTCCAGTCGCTGGAAGGCACGCCTGCGTTCCTCCACGGCGGCCCGTTCGCCAATATCGCGCATGGTTGCAACTCGGTGATCGCGACGCGGGCGGCGTTGTCGCTTGGCGATTATGTCGTCACGGAAGCCGGTTTCGGCGCGGACCTGGGCGCGGAGAAGTTCTTCGACATCAAGTGCCGCCAAGCCGGCCTTGCCCCCGACGCGGTCGTGATCGTAGCCACCGCGCGTGCGCTGAAGATGAACGGCGGCGTCGCGAAGGCCGATTTGGCGCAGGAGAACGTTGAGGCGGTCCGCAAGGGTGCGGTCAATCTCGTCCGCCACATCGAGAACATCCGCCAGTTCGGCGTGCCGGCGATCGTCGCGATCAACCATTTCTACACCGACAGCGACGCCGAGATCGCCGCGATCGTCAAGGCTGCAGCCCAGCACGGGTCGCGCGCGATCCTGTGTCGGCATTGGGCGGAGGGCGGCGCGGGCGCGGTCGAACTGGCCGATGCGGTCGCCGAGATCTGCGATACGCATGGGCTCGGTTTCGCGCCGATCTATGGCGACGAACTGTCGCTGTTCGACAAGATCGACACCGTTGCGCGGCGCATCTATCGCGCCGAGCACGCGGTCGCGGAGCCGAGTGTGCTGGCGCAGTTGAAGCGCTGGGAGGATGCTGGCTACGGCCACCTCCCCGTCTGCCTCGCCAAGACTCAGTACAGCTTCTCGACCGACCCGGCGTTGCTGGGCGCACCGACCGGCCACATCGTGCCGGTGCGCGAAGTCCGGCTGGCGGCGGGCGCCGGGTTCGTCGTCGCGATCTGCGGCGAGATCATGACCATGCCGGGCTTGCCGCGGGTGCCTGCGGCGGAGGCAATTCATTTGAATGACCAAGGCTTGATCGAGGGGCTGTTCTGATCTCTAGCCCCGCGCTCGAGCTGCCATCGTACCGCACCCCTTAGGACTGAAACCTAGGGCTGCCCGCACTTCCATGTTCTCCCGCGAAGGCGGGAGCCAGTCTGGGTCCCCGCCTTCGCGGGGAAACACGCTACTCTCGGGAGCAGACCTTGGCATGCCCGCAGGCTCGGCCCGACGGAACGCTCACGCCTCTCGCAATCGCAACGATCCGCTCGCGTCGATTACGGCCGACACACCGCGATAATCGACGATCGTCGGATGCGCCGTCTCGACGCCGTGGGCGTGCGTTGCGGTGATGACCAGCACGTCGGCGCCCGCCGCCTCGCCCGCCGCGATCCCGGCGGCGGCGTCCTCGAACACCAGGCAATCGCTCGCCGCGACGCCAAGCCGCTCGGCGGCGACCAGGAAGCAGTCCGGCGCTGGCTTGCCATTCGGAATATCGTCGGCGGCGATCATCGTGTGGGGCACCGATATGCCGGCGGCTTCGAGGCGGACCAGAGCGAGCGCACGCGGCGCGGAGGTGACGATTGTCCAACGCTCGGGCGGGAGGCTGGCGAGGAACGCAGCGGCGCCGGCGATCGGCTCGATATCCCCGACATCCTCCATCTCGGCCGCGGTGATCGCGGCGGCTTCGGCGACCGGGTCGACACCGGGGAGGTTCAGGCGTCGGACCGTCTCGACCGACTGCACGCCGTGGATCGTCGGCACGAATATCGCAGCGTCGAGACCGTGCGCGATCGCCCATTTGGTCCAGGTGCGCTCGGCCGATGCGATCGAGGTGAGGATCGTGCCGTCCATGTCGAACAGGAATGCGGCGTAGCTGCGGGTCGGGAGGGTCATGCGGGGTGCTCTTCGGATATGATCTGAGGGAGGCCAATAGCACCTCCCCGGC
>JAYVRZ010000275.1:0-3920 GCA_043775965.1 Sphingomonas sp. | reverse complement strand
GGCGGGTGCCCAGTCTGGGCACCCGCCTTCGCGGGTGAACAAGCTACTTCTGTTGCGAGGGGCTTACCGCTTCTTCCGGCACGCGTCGGAGCAGTAGATCACGCTGTCCCAGTCCTTCGCCCACTTCTTCCGCCACGCGAACGGCCGTTCGCACGCCGGGCAAACCTTGGTCGGCAAATTCTGTTTTTTGACACCGTTCGGCATCAGCGGGGCTGCGCGTCGAGGAAGGTTTCGACGTCGACGAGATCCACCGTCTTGTCGAGATACGTCTGGCCGATCCCGCGCGCGAGCAGGAAGGGCAGCGTCCCCGCCGCCATCTTCTTGTCGTGCCGCATGTGATCGACCAGCCGCGCACCGCTCGCGACAACACGTGCCGCGGCAAGACCGTCCGGCAACCCGACATCGCGCCAATGCGCCGCCACCCGCTCCGCATCCTGACCCGAGCAGATGCCCTGCGATGCCGAGAACCCGAACGCCAGCGAACACCCGGCGGCCACGCCCTCACCGTGGATCAGCGCCTGAGAAAACCCCGTTTCCGCCTCCAGCGCATGCCCGAACGTATGCCCCAGATTAAGCAGCGCCCGGATCCCGTTCGTCTCATGCTCGTCCGCCGCAACGATCCGCGCCTTTGCCGAAACGCTGTGCGCAATCGCATATTCGCGCAGGCCCAGGTCGCCCGCCAGCAATGCGGCACCATTCGCCTCGCACCATTCGAAGAACGCGAAATCGTCGATCAGTCCGTATTTCACCACCTCGGCATACCCCGCCCGCAACTCGCGGATCGGCAGCGTGTCGAGCACCTGCGGATCGATCAGCACCATCGCCGGCTGGTGGAACGCACCGATCAGGTTCTTCCCCGCGCGCGTGTTGATCGCGGTCTTGCCGCCGACCGAGCTGTCGACCTGCGCCAGCAGGCTCGTCGGGATCTGCACGAACTGGCACCCGCGCTTGAGGATCGAGCACGCGAACCCGACCAGATCCCCGATCACCCCGCCGCCCAGCGCCACCACGTGGTCGCCGCGCTCGACGCCCAGCCCGAGCAACCGGTCGCACAGCATCTCCAGCGTCGCCCAGCTCTTGCTGCCTTCGCCCGGGGACAGCATGATCGCCTCGCTCGCGATCCCGGCCTCGGTCAGCGACGCCTGAACGGTCGCCAGATGCGCAGCCAGATTTTCGTCCGTGACGATTGCCACGCGTCGTTTGCCGACCAGCGGCGCGAGGAACTCGCCACTCCTCGCCAGCAGCCCCGCCTCGATATGGATCGGATAGGTCCGGGCGCCCAGCGCGACGGTAACGGTCTTCATCGGCCAAGCGCTCTCAAAATCGCGGCGACGGTCGCTTCGTGCGGCGTCTTGTTGCTGACAATATGGATATGGGCCTGCGCGTAGATCGGGTTGCGGACGCGCGCCAGTTCGGCGAGCACCTTGCCCGGATCGCGGTTACGCAGCAGCGGGCGGGTATCGCGCCGCCCGACCCGCTCGACCAGGATGTCCGGGTGCGCGCTCAGCCATACCGACGTCGCATCCCGCAGGATCAGCGCCCGCGTGTCGTCGTTGATGAACGCGCCGCCGCCGGTCGCGATGACCTTGGGCGTGCCGTCGATCAGTCGCGCGATCACCCGGCGTTCGCCGTCGCGGAAATATGCCTCGCCGAACCGCGCGAAAATCTCGGTCACGGTCATGCCCGACGCCGCCTCGATCTCGTGATCGGCATCGACGAACGGCAGGTCCATCCGCATCGCGAGCCGCCGACCGACCGTGGTCTTGCCGACGCCCATCAGCCCGACGAGCACGATCGGTCGATCGATCGGGGCAGGGCGAGGACCGCCGGCAGGGTTGTGGCTTTGCAACATCGTGAGGGGCGCTATACAGCGGCACCGCGTGAGGGCAAAAACTCTTGGCGCTTGTTCTCGCGGCCCCGCTACTTAAACATTCCCCCTACTTAAACATCAAGGTTGCGTCGTATGTCCCGTTTCATCGTTTCGGTCGTCGTCGTGCTTGTGGTCGTGGTCGGTGGTTTGTTCCTGCTGGCCGGTCGCGCCACCGAGCGCCCGCAGAGCCACGTCGAAAAGGCCGTGACGCTTGCGAACCTCTCGTAAGACGACCCTGACGGCGGCCGTCGCCGCCGGCGCCCTGATCGTTACCGGCGCTGTCGCGCTGGCACCGGCGATCGGGCAGGATCGTCCCGAATCATTGCTGCCGCCTGGGTTCGGCGATCCGACTCCAGCCCCTGCGCCACGTCCGACGCCACCTGTCGGTGCGCAACCCGCACGGCCGGCAACCCCGTCGCAGCCGTCTTCGCAGGCGCCGGTACAGCCGTCCTCGCCCGGCGCGATGGTCCAGCCGCTTCCCTCGGCCACACCCGCGATCGTGCCGACCGCGACGCCCGGCGCCACCCCGACCCCGGTCGATCCGGCACTGCTCGCCCGCTACGAGATGCCCGAATCGGCACGCCGCTCGCTCGAGACGGTCGGCCCGGTGAGCGCAAGCGAGGGCGGGCTGGATGCGGATGCGTTCGGCGATGCCGACGGCCAATATGTCGAGACGCTGATGCGCCGGCTGACCGCGCCGCTGCCGTCGCGCTGGATGTCGATCCTGTTGCGCCGTGCGCTGGTGTCGCGCGTCGACACGCCGAAGCGGACCAACGGCGCGGACTTCGCCGCCGAACGCAGCTGGCTGTTGTTGCGGATGGGCGAATCGGTCGCCGCACGCGCGGTCGTCCAGGGCGTCGACACCGACAATTACACGCCGAAGCTGTACCAGGTGGCGATGAACGCCTCGCTGGCGACCGGCGACCCGGCCGGGCTGTGCGCGCTGGTTCCGGGCGCGATGCGCTATGCCCCCGCGCGCGGCTGGACGATGGCGCAGGCGATGTGCGCCGGCCTGTCGGGCAATCCCGCGCAGGCTGGCCCGCTGATCGCGACCGCCAAGCGCCGCAACGTCGCGAACGGCGTCGACATGCTGCTCGCGCAGAAGGTCGTCGGTGCGGGTGCCCAGGGACGTCAGGCGGTGACGATCGAATGGGACGGCGTCGACCAGCTGACCGCGTGGCGGTTCGGCCTGGCGATGGCGACCGGTGTCGCGATACCCGACGAGCTCTACGGCAGCGCCGGGCCTCAGGTCAGATATTGGCAGGCACTTTCGCCCGGCGTGCCGCTGGGTGGACGCATCGCCGCCGCCGAGGCCGCTGCCGGGCAGGGCGTCCTGTCGAACGCCGCGCTGGTCGACCTCTACGGCGCCGCCGCGACCGACGACGATACGCAGAGTTCGACAAGCGCCACCGCGACCGACCTCCAGACCGCCTATGCCGATCGCAACCCGGAGACGCGGCTGTCGGCGCTGCGCCAATTATGGGGCGGGGCCAATGCCCGCCCGTCCTATGCGCGACTCGTGCTGACTGCGCGCGCCGCCGCCCGGATGAACCCGACGATCGCCAAGGACGAGGCCGATCACCTCGTCGCGTCGATGCTGTCGGCCGGGCTGGACCGAACTGCTGCGCGCTGGATCGGCGCGGTCCCGGCGGGTAGCGACGCCTGGGCGATGATCGTGCTGAGCGATCCCGACGCGTATCGCCGGCTGACCTATGCCGACCTCGCCTCCTATTCGGGCGGCGAAGGCGATTCGGCGCTGAAGCAGCGCATGTTGTTCGCCGGGCTCGCGGGTCTCGGCCGCCTCGACCAGGGCGATATCGAGCGTGCGGCGGAGACGCTCGACGTCAAGATCGGTGCGGAGAACGCCTGGACGCGCGCGCTCGACCGGGCGGCCCGGTCAGGGCAGTCGGGCACGGTGGTCGTGCTCGCCGCGATCGGCATGCAGACGTCCGGGTGGAAGAACATCCCGCCCGAGGCGCTGTACCGGATCATCGGTGCGCTGCGTGCCGTAGGCCTCGACGGCGAGGCGCGGATGATCGCGGCCGAGGCG
>JAYVRZ010000274.1:0-8742 GCA_043775965.1 Sphingomonas sp. | reverse complement strand
CGACTTTTCGACCACCGGGATGCCCGAGATGCGGTGCATCTGCATCAGATCGAGCGCGTCGGCCAGCGTCTGGTCGGGAGTCATGGTGATCGGGTTGACCACCATCCCGCTCTCAAAGCGCTTGACCGCGCGGACTGCGGCGGCCTGCTCTTCGAGCTCCATGTTGCGGTGGAGGACGCCGATCCCGCCGAGCTGCGCGAGCGCGATCGCCATGTCGGCCTCGGTCACCGTGTCCATCGCCGACGACAGCAACGGAATGGCGAGCGGGATTTCGCGGGTCAGAAAGGTCCGGGTGTCGGCGCCCGACGGCAGGACGCCGGATTCGAGCGGCTGGAGCAACACGTCGTCGAACGTGAGACCCAAGGGAATGTCGGAGCTGAGGGAAAGTGCGGCCATGCGCGCCTTTGGCAGGACGCAGCCGATTCGCCAACCCTTCTAGGCGCCCCGGCTTTTCTAACGAGAGGCGTAATGATCGATCAGGCGGCGCGCCTCTTCCTTGCCGACCTCGGTCGATACCGTCGCAAGATTCTCGTGCGTCATCAGCTCGCTGACCGGCTGTTTCGGATCGCCGGCAAAACGCACGTCGCGGTTGGTGAGGATACCGACGAGCTTGCCGTCCGCCTCGACCACCGGGATGCCGCTGATCCGGTGGCCCGACATCAGGGCCTGCGCCTCGCCGAGAGTCGCGGTCGGCCTGATCGTGATAGGGTTGACGACCATGCCCGATTCGAAGCGCTTGACCTGACGGACAGCGACGACCTGTTCCTCGACCGTCAGGTTGCGGTGGAGAACGCCGATGCCGCCGAGTTGCGCCATGACGATCGCCATGTCGGCTTCGGTGACGGTGTCCATCGCCGAAGACAGGATCGGGATGTTGAGCGCAATGCCGCGGGTCAGCTGCGTGCGGGTATCGGCCTGGCTGGGCAGCACGTCGGATTCCCCCGGATACAGGAGGACGTCGTCGAAAGTGAGGCCGAGGCGGATATCCATGGAAGCTGCCGATCCTGGGGTTGGGGTGGCGCGCCATGTAACCAAAGCGGGCGCATCCGGCTAGGCCCTCTGGCGCGCGGCGTGCTATAGCGGGGCGATACACGAATAGGGGATTCTCGATGGGCCTGATCGTTGCCGCGCTGTTTCTCGCGCTGGTGCTGTTCTACCTGATGTCCAGCATCAAGGTCGTCCACCAAGGCTATCAATACACGATCGAACATTTCGGCCGCTTCACCACGGTCGCGCGGCCCGGCTTCAATTTCTACCCGGCGTTCTTCTACAGCGTTGGGCGGAAGATGAACATGATGGAGCAGGTGATCGATATCCCCGGCCAGGAGATCATCACCAAGGACAATGCGATGATCTCGACCGACGGGGTCGTGTTCTTCCAGGTGCTCGACTCGGCCAAGGCGGCGTACGAGGTCTCCGACCTGTACCAGGCGCTGCTGCAGCTCACGACGACCAACCTGCGCACGGTGATGGGCTCGATGGACCTCGACGAGACGCTGTCGAAGCGCGACGAGATCAACGCGCGGCTGCTCAACGTGGTCGATCATGCGACGACGCCGTGGGGCGTGAAGATCACGCGGGTCGAGATCAAGGACATCCGCCCGCCTGCCGACATCGTCAACGCCATGGGGCGGCAGATGAAGGCGGAGCGCGAGAAGCGCGCGAACATCCTCGACGCGGAGGGTTCACGGGCTTCGGAGATCTTGCGCGCCGAGGGGCAGAAGCAGGCGCGGATTCTCGAGTCCGAGGGGCGCAAGGAATCGGCGTTCCGCGATGCCGAGGCACGCGAGCGGGCCGCCGTTGCCGAGGCGTCGGCGACGCGTGCGGTGTCGCAGGCGATCGAGGAAGGTGGCGCGCAGGCGATCAACTACTTCATCGCGCAGAAATATGTCGAGGCGATCGGCAAGTTCGCGACCTCGCCGAATGCGAAGACGATCCTGTTCCCGGTCGAGGCGACTCAGCTGATGGGGACGCTGGGTGGGATCGGCGAGCTGGCGAAGGATGCGTTGCGCGATGCGGTGGCTTCGCCGCCGGCCAAGCCGACGGGTCGGGGGCCATTTGAGCTGTCGAAGTCGACCGAGGTGCCAAAAAGCTGATGGACGCGATTGGTGCGGCCGGCGCTTGGCTAATCGCGGCGCTGGTTTTGGGGATCGCCGAGCTGGTGGTGCCTGGAGTTTTCCTGGTGTTCCTTGCGATTGCTGCGGCGGTGACCGGCGTGGCGGTGTTCGCGTTGCCGGACTTGCCGGTGGCGGCGCAACTGGGTGCGTTCGCGGTGTGGAGTGCCGTGACGGTGCTGATCGGCAGGCGCTGGTACCGGGATTATCCCGTGGAGGGGGGTGATCCGATGCTCAACGATCGCGCGGCGCGGATGGTTGGGCAGGTCGTGGTGGTCGAGACGGCGATCATCGGCGGACGGGGCCGGGTAATGGTAGGCGACGGAAGTTGGCCGGCGCGCGGAGCGAATGCAGCGGCCGGCGAGCGGGTTCGGATTGCGGCGGTCACCGACGGCGAAGTCGTGGTCGAGGCACTCTAAAACCCTCTCCCCTTGGGGGAGAGGGAAAGCCGCGCAGCGGCGAGGGTGAGGGCACGCCGTATCACGTGCCCTCACCTTCCCACCCGACTTCGTCGTGCGGGCCCCTTCCTCTCCCCATGGGGAGAGGAGTTACGCCGTCTCCCGCACCTTCGGCGCCGCCTGCCGCACGCCCTCATCGACATGCTCAGCGAACTGCGCGAAGTTTTCCACGAACAGGTCGACCAGCTTGGCCGCGGTGGTGTCATAGGCGTTCTTGTCCGACCAGGTCTCCCGCGGATCGAGGATGGCGCTGTCGACGCCCGGGACGCCGACCGGTACTTCGAACCCGAAGTTCGGATCGGTGCGGAACTCGGCGTCGTTGAGGCTCCCATCCAGCGCCGCGTTCAGCAACGCCCGCGTCGCCTTGATTGGCATTCGGTTCCCGACGCCGTATTTGCCGCCGGTCCAGCCGGTATTGACCAGCCAGCAATCGACGCCCCCCTTCGCGATCCGCTCCTTGAGCAAATTGCCATAGACCGAGGGATGCCGCGGCATGAACGGTGCACCGAAGCAGGTCGAGAAGGTCGCATCGGGCTCGGTCACGCCGATCTCGGTGCCGGCGACGCGCGCGGTGTAGCCCGAGAGGAAATGGTACATCGCCTGGTCGGGCGTGAGCTTCGCGATCGGCGGCAGCACGCCGTATGCGTCCGCGGTCAGCATGACGATGTTGCGCGGCACCGGCCCCATGTTCTCGGCCGAGGCATTCGGGATGAAGTCTATCGGGTAGGCGCCGCGGCTGTTTTCCGCCAGCGTATGATCGTCGAGATCAAGCAGCCGCGTCGCGGGGTCCATGACGACGTTCTCGAGCACCGTGCCGAAGCGCTTGGTCGTTGCGAAGATCTCGGGTTCGGCGTCTGCGGACAACCGGATCATCTTGGCGTAGCAGCCGCCCTCGAAATTGAAGACCGCGGTGTCGGACCAGCCATGTTCGTCGTCGCCGATCAGCGTGCGGCTCGCGTCGGCGCTAAGCGTGGTCTTGCCGGTGCCGGACAGGCCGAAGAACACCGCGGTGTCGCCGTTCGCACCCATGTTAGCCGAGCAGTGCATCGGCATCACCCCGGTCGGCGGAAGGAGGTAGTTGAGCAGGCCGAACACCGACTTCTTCATCTCGCCGGCATATTTGGTGCCGCCGATCAGGATCAGCTTCTCGGTAAAGTTCACCGCGATCACGGTCTCGCTGCGGCAGCCGTGACGGGCGGGATCGGCGCGGAAGCTTGGCAGGTCGACGATCGTGTAGTCGGCGACGAAATCCTTCAACGCAGCCTCTTCGGGGCGCACCAGCATCGTCCGGATGAACAGGTTGTGCCACGCCAGCTCGGTGACGACGCGGACGTTGACGCGGTGATCGGGCTGCGAGCCGCCGTACAGGTCCTGCACGAAGAGGTCGTCCTTCTGCGCGAGCGCGGCGAAGAAATCCTCCTTCAGCGCGGCGAAGTGCGCGGGGTCCATCGCCTTGTTGCTCTTGCCCCACCACACCGTCGATTCGGTCTCGGCATCGCGGACGATGAACTTGTCCTGCGCGGAGCGGCCGGTATGCGGCGCGGTCTCGACGACCAGCGGGCCATCGGCGGACAACGTCCCCTCACCGCGCTCGAGCGCGACTTCGACGAGCTGTGCGGTGACCAGGTTCCAGTGAAGGTTCGCGCGGGTCTCGATCCCTTGCGCGGACAGGCCGGCGGCCGGGATACGTTCGTTGGACAAGACATCTCTCCCAAGAAGTTTTCTTCGCATACGTATGTATGTCGTTGCGTCGGCTTTACGGGTCGCCCCGGCACCGGTCAAATCGGCGCCGGTGCACTCTTGTCCCGAAACGGCCCGGTTGAGTGGCGCGCCGGTTTGGCCTATTTGCCGGGGCCAACGACCGAGGCAGGCGACCCAATGACGGCAACGATCGCGCTGGTCGACGACGACCGCAACATCCTGACCTCCGTGTCGATCGCGCTGCAGACCGAGGGCTTCGTCACGCGCGTCTATTCGGACGGCGAGACCGCGTTGAAGGCGCTGACCGACAACCCGCCCGACCTCGCGATCTTCGATATCAAGATGCCGCGGATGGATGGGCTCGAACTGCTGCGACGGTTGCGCGAGAAGAGCCAGATTCCGGTGATCTTCCTCACCAGCAAGGACGACGAACTCGACGAGGCGCTCGGGCTCGCGATGGGCGCCGACGATTATATCGCCAAGCCGTTCTCGCAACGGTTGCTGATCGCCCGCATCCGCGCGATCCTGCGGCGCACCGAACTGACGCAGTCGCCCGGCACCGAGACCGAGGCGGAGGCTGCCGGTCCGCTCGCGCGCGGGCGCCTCAGCATGGATCCTGCGCGGCACCGGACCCTGTGGGGCGGCGAACCGGTCACGCTGACGGTGACCGAGTTCATGATTCTCGAGACGCTCGCGCAGCGGCCGGGGATCGTGAAGACGCGCAACCAGCTGATGGACGCGGCGTACCAGGACGATATCTATGTCGACGACCGGACCATCGACAGCCACATAAAACGACTGCGCCGCAAATTCAGGCAGGTCGATCCCGCATTCGACGCTATCGAGACATTATATGGTGCCGGGTATCGATTTTCTGAGGAATGAGCTGGGGGTCGACGGGCGCGACCTCACGCTGCGCTGGTCGGGGCAGATCTCGCTCACGCGGCGCATCCTGGCCGTCAACATCCTCGCGCTGCTCATGCTGGCGGGCGGGTTCTTCTATCTCGATTCCTACCGCAGCCGGATCGTCGACAACCGGGTCGCGCAGACCGCGCGCGAGGCTCGGCTGATCGGCGAGGCGATCGCCGCGGTCGATCCGACGTTGCGCGACCCCCTCGTCCTGAGACTTGCCAAAGACACGGGCTCGCGCATTCGCCTGTTCGATGCGGGCGACGGCATGGTGGTCGACAGCCGCGCGCTCGGGCTGCGCAATTTCGTGCTGATCGACCCGGACAAGGAAGAATGGGACCAGACGACCGCGCGCTTTCTCGACGCGGCGGTCGACGTGATCGTGATGGCGCCGCGCCCACCGCTGTACCGCGAACGCGGAGGCGGGCGGTCATGGCCGGACGTGGTCGCCGCGCGCCGGCAGCAAATCGTCGCGACGACGGTCTGGCGCGCGCCCGATCGTACGCCGGTGATCACCGCGGCGGCGACGTTGCCCGGCGGCGGCGTGGTGATGACCACGATCAACGCGCGCGATATCACCCGGACGGTGCGGATCGAGCGGTTTCGGCTCAGCATGGTGCTGCTCGGCGTGTCGATCGTGTCGATCCTGTTGTCGCTGTTCCTGGCGCGGACCATCGTCCGGCCGTTGCGCCGGCTGGCGCGGGCGGCGGTGCGGGTGCGGCTGGGGCGCGCGCGCGAAGTGGTGGTGCCGCGGCTGCCATCGCGACGGGACGAGCTCGGCATGCTCGCGCGCGCGCTGTCGGACATGAGCCTCGCACTCCGGGCGCGGATCGACGCGACCGAGGCGTTCGCCGCGGATGTCACGCACGAGATGAAGAACCCCCTCGCCTCGCTCCGGTCCGCGGTCGAGGGGCTGTCGCGGGTGAAGGACCCGGCGTTGCAGGCGCAGTTGCTGGCGATCGTCCGCGACGACGTTCAGCGGCTCGACCGGCTGCTGTCGGATATTTCCGAGGCGTCGCGGCTCGACGCACAGCTCAGCCGCGCGAAGTTCGAGCCCGTCGACATCGCCGCGATGATCGACGGGCTGGTGGCGCAACGCGATGCGCGCGGTGTCGAGCGCGAGATCCGCCTGGTGTTCGACCGTACCCTCGACGAACCGACGACGGTGCTCGGCGAAGGTGCGCGGCTCGAACGCGTGTTCGAGAATCTGATCGACAACGCGCTGTCGTTCTCGCCCGATGCGGGCCTCATCGCGATCTCGGCGATCCGCGAGCGCGACGAACTGGTGATCCGCGTCGAGGACGAGGGGCCGGGCGTGCCGGAAGAGGCGCGCGAGGACGTCTTCAAGCGATTCCACTCGGTCCGCCCCGACAGCGAGACGTTCGGCCAGCATTCCGGGCTGGGGCTGGCGATCGCGCGAACCATCGTCGACGGGCACCAGGGCACGATCGTGGTCGAGTCGCGCGAGGACCGGCTGGACGGCGCTCGGTTTGTCGTACGGCTACCGCTTGCGGAAATGCGGGAGTAAGGGGGCGCGTGGTCGTACTCTCCTCCGATCGGCTCCATGCCACGACGGTCGCCATCGACGGCTTGGCCGTGATGATCGAAGGCGCGTCGGGATCGGGCAAGTCCGATCTCGCGCTGCGCCTGATCGATCGCGGCGCCGTGCTCGTCAGCGACGACCAGACGTTGGTAGTACGGTCCGGCAAAGTCCTGGTCGCCCGGGCGCCGGCAACCATTGCAGGTCGGATCGAGGTTCGGGGAATCGGAATCCTGGCGATGCCGCATGTCGAGGATGTTCCCGTCGGACTGCTCGTCCGTGTCGATGGCGCGGTCGAACGAATGCCCGAGCGGCGCGCGCGGCGTATCGCGGGGATCGACGTCCGCCAGTTCGCGGTCGATCCGTTTCATGCGTCCGCGCCGATCAAGATCGAACTCGCCTTGCGCAATCCGGAGCCGTTGGAATGACCCGTCTCAAGGACGTATTGCCCAAGGACATACTAATCGTCACCGGCATGTCGGGGGCGGGCAAGTCGACCGTGCTGAAGACCTTGGAAGATCTCGGCTGGGAGGTGGTCGACAACCTCCCGCTGCTATTGCTCGACCGGTTGCTCGACGCGCCACTGCCCGAGGGGTCGCCAGACGATTCTCAGCCGCTCGCGATCGGCATCGGTGCCCGGACGCGCGATTTCGACCCCGAGCGGATCATCGGCAGGATCCGCGACCTGCACGACCGCCACGGGCTCGAGGTCGGCATGCTGTTTCTCGACTGCTCGGGCGCGGAGCTGGAACGGCGCTATTCGGAGACGCGGCGGCGACATCCGCTGTCGCTCGACCGGCCCGCGAACGACGGCATCGGCCGCGAGCGTACCCTGCTGGCGCCACTGCGCGACTGGGCGAACCGGCTGATCGACACGACGGACATGGCCGCGAACGAACTCGCACAGCAGATCCGGTCGAGTTTTGCGCAGGACGATCTAGGCGCGCCGACGCTGTCGATCCAGTCGTTCGGGTTCGCCCGCGGCCTGCCGCGCAACGCCGACCTGGTGTTCGACATGCGGTTCCTGCGCAACCCGCACTGGGACGCCGACCTGCGCCCGGGCACCGGACTCGATGCCGACGTCTCGGCCTACATCATGGCCGACCCCGCCTATGACGCCGCGGTGAGTCGGATCGAGGAACTGCTGATCCTGTTGCTTCCGCGCTACAGGGCGGAAGGGAAGTCGTACGTGACGGTCGCGATCGGGTGTACCGGAGGGAGACACCGGTCGGTTCACGTCGCCGAGCGGATCGGCCGACGGTTGCGCGAAGCGGGTTTTTCGCCCAGTGTCGGCCATCGCGACCTGGGGGCCGCACCGCAGGATGCGCTCGAGGGATCACCGGTCGTCTTATGAGTATGAAACGCTGACATGATCGGCCTTGTTCTTGTAACGCACGGTCGACTGGCCGAGGAATTCGTCCGCGCGATGATCCACGTCGTCGGCCCGCAGGAGCGCGTCGCGACGATCGCAATCGGTCCCGACGACGACATGGAGGAGCGCCGCGCGGATATCGCCGCCGCCATCCACGACGTCGACAACGGACGCGGCGTGATCGTGCTGACCGACCTGTTCGGTGGCACCCCGTCCAATCTCGCCATCTCGCTCATGGAGCGCGGGCGGATCGAGGTGATCGCGGGGATGAACCTGCCGATGCTCATCCGGCTCGGATCCGCGCGCAAGTCGATGACGGTCGTCGCCGCGGTGGCGGCCGCGCGCGAGGCCGGCCGCAAATATATTTCGGTCGCCTCCGAGGTTCTCGGCGAGGCGGCGGCATGACCGAGGTCGTCCGTACCGTCCAGATCACCAACCGCCGTGGCCTGCACGCGCGCGCCAGTGCCAAGTTCGTTACGCTCGCCTCGTCACACCCGGTCGACGTGCTGGTGACGAAGGACGGCTCCGATCACGTCGCGGGCACTTCGATCATGGGGCTGATGATGCTCGGAGCGGCGATGGGCGATGCGATCACGATCAGCGCGAGGGGCGACGGCGCGGATCATACCGTGGCGGCGCTCGCCGAAC
>JAYVRZ010000273.1:0-9402 GCA_043775965.1 Sphingomonas sp. | reverse complement strand
GGCCTTCGCCGGGGTGGTGCGTGGCGTGGGGTGAGACAGCTACCCCACCCCCAAACCTCACCCAAACGCCCGCTTGATCAAATCATCCGTAGAAGGATCGAACGTCTGTCCGCCCTTCTCCGCCGCCTTCGCCATTTCCTTACCCAGCTCCACCCCGAACTGATCGAACGAATTGATCCCCAGCAGCACGCCGTTCACGAACACCCGGTGCTCGTAGAACGCGATCAGCGCGCCCAGCGTCCGCGCATCCAGATCGTCGAGCAACAGCGTCGACGACGGCCGGTCGCCCGAATAGCTCCGCGCCGGATCCTCGACCTGCTTGCCCGCCATCAACGCCGCACCCTGCGCGAACGCATTCAGCAACAGCGCGCGGTGATGTTCGTCGGGCAGCGTATCGCCCGGCTCGATCGATGCGACGAACTCGACCGGCACCAGATGCGTCCCCTGGTGGAGCAACTGGAACACCGCGTGCTGCGCCTCGGTGCCGACCCCGCCCCAGGTGATCGCCGCCGACGGCCGTCCGAGCGGCTCGCCGTCCGCGGTCACCGATTTGCCGTTCGATTCCATCTCGAGCTGCTGGAGATAGCTCGGCAGCAACCGCAACCTTTCGTCATAGGCGAACGTCGCGCGCGTCTCGGCATGGCGGATCTGCGTGTAATACAGGTCGGCGAACGCCGCGAGCGCGGGCGCGTTCTCGTGCAGCGCGGCAAGGCGGAAATGCCGGTCCATCTCGGCCGCGCCCTCCAGCAGTTCCTCGAACCGGTCCCAGCCGAGCCCGATCGCCGCCGGAAAGCCGATCGTCGACCACAGCGAGTACCGCCCGCCGACACTCTCCGAAAAAGGCAGGATGCGCGTCTCGTCGACGCCCCATTCCATCGCCTTCTCGGGCGCCGCAGTCAGCGCGATTACGCGGCCGTACGGATCCTCGACATTATGCTCGGTCATCCACTGCAGCACCGATTCCGCGTTCATCAGCGTCTCGGTGGTGGTGAAGGTCTTCGACGCGACCACCAGCAGTGTCGCCGCCGGATCGAACTTCGCGAACATGTCCTCCAGCGCGACGCCGTCGACATTGGCGACGATCCCGACGTCGTAGCGCTTGTCGTCGCGCCCGAGCGAATCGACCAGCAGTTGCGGCCCGAGCGCCGACCCGCCGATCCCGACATGCAGGATATGTCGCACCGGCCCCAACGCATCCGCCTCGATCGCGTCGATCAGCGTCCGCATCCGCTGGTGGCTAGCCTGCGCGATCGCGACGCTCTCGGGCTTGCCCTCGCCGCGCTCGGCGGTGTGCTCGACCGCGCGGCCCTCGGTCACGTTGACGATCTCGCCCGAGAACATCGCCTGGCGCTTGCCGGCAAGATCCTGCGTCTTCGCCATCGCCTCGAACGCCGCGATCATGTCGGTTGTCAGATGCGTCTTCGACCAGTCGAAATGAATGCCCGCGACGTCGAGGCTGAGCTTCGAGAGGCGCTCCGAATCCGCTGCGAACAGCTCGGTCAGCTTGGCGTGGGGCAGGGCTTCGATCTTGGACCAGTCGGCGGTCATGCTACTTCTCCGAATAGACGTGCGCGCCGGTCATGCTGCAAGCGCGAGACCGCGACAACGTTCTTTCGGTGACAGGTATCCCGCGCAAGCTTGACGATAGGCGCGGTCTGCGCAAACCCGCGCACATGGCAAATGACGTGAAGACCAAACCCAAGCGCTCCGAGACGCCCCGCTCCGAAACAAGCGAGACGTTCCGCTTCCTGCTCAAGCTGGCGGTGGTCGTGCTGATCCTGCGCAGCTTCATCTTCGCGCCGTTCAGCATCCCGTCCGAATCGATGCTCCCCCGCCTCCTGATCGGCGACTATCTCTTCGTGTCGAAGTGGAACTACGGCTATTCGCGCTGGTCGCTCCCGGCGGGCATACCGCTGATCCCAGGCCGCATCTTCGGCAGCACGCCGACCCGCGGCGACGTCGTCGTCTTCCGCGCACCTGAAGTGCTCGATCACGACGTCATCAAGCGCGTCATCGGCCTCCCCGGCGAGACCGTCCAGATGCGCGAGGGCATTGTCTACCTCAACGGCAAGGCGATCCCGAAACAGCGCATCGCCGACTTCACGATCCCGCTCACCGAGAACTTCAACGCCGAGAAATGCGGCGCGCCGTTCGTCGATGTCGTCGCGAACGTCCAGATCTGCCGTTACCCCCGCTTCCGCGAAACGCTTCCGGGCGGGCGCAGCTACGAAGTCCTCGACCAGGCCGAACTTCCCGACCGCGACGACACGGGCCTCTACACGATTCCCGCCGGCCACATCTTCGTGATGGGCGACAACCGCGACGACAGCGGCGACAGCCGCTTCCCCGCGCCGCAGGGCATGGGCTACGTCCCGCTCGCAAACGTCGAGGGCAAGGCGGTCGTCAACTTCTTCTCGACCGACGGCGACGCCGAATGGCTGAAACCCTGGACCTGGGTCAGCGCCGCGCGGTGGAGCCGTATCGGGGAAGGCTTTTGAGCGACCTAGCCGGCTGGCTGAAGACGCTCTTCGGCCGCGTTCCCAATGACCTCGCCCCCTACGAACGCGCCCTGACCCACGGCAGCCAGGCCGCCGCGAACTACGAGCGGCTCGAGTTCCTCGGCGACCGCGTGCTCGGCCTGATCATCGCCGAATGGCTCTACGAACTGTTCGCGACCGACCCCGAGGGCTCGCTGTCGAAACGCCTCAACGCGCTCGTCACCGGCCCGGTCTGCGCCGACGTCGCGCGCGAACTCGGCGTCCGCCCGCACCTCAAGCTCGGCAAGCAGGCGCGCGACGACGGCGCCAGCGACAGCGACAACGTGCTCGGCGACGTGATGGAGGCGCTGATCGGCGCATGGTACCGCGAAGCCGGCCTCGACGCCGCCCGCACCTTCGTCCGCGGCGCCTGGGGCGACAGGGTACAAGCCGGCGCGAAAGCCCCGCAACACCCCAAGTCCGCGCTCCAGGAATGGGCCGCCGCGCACAACCGCAAGCCCCCCGAATACACCATCGTCGAACGCACCGGCCCCGGCCACGCCCCCAAATTCACGATGCTCGTCTCGGTCGGCAAACTCGCCGAAGCGACCGCAACCGGCTCCAGCAAACAGGAAGCGGAAACGGCTGCGGCCAAGGCGTTGCTGGAGAAGCTCGGCTAAGAAGATTGGTTCACGCGGAGACGCCGAGACGCAGAGATCCTGCGAGTGGAACTCCGATCTCGCCCCGAACGACGCCGAGATAATCGGCGGTATATGATCAAAGCGGGCGCGATCCCCATCCACGTCATCTCCGCGCCTCCGCGCCTCCGCGTGAACAAAACTGCCTTCTCGCGACGCGATGACGAAGAGCCGTTTTCCCTGTATAGCCGCAAGCAACACCAGTTCGAAAAGAGCCTATGACTGAAACGAATACCAATCCCGCCCCCAAGCATTGCGGCCTGGTCGCCGTCGTCGGCGCGCCGAATGCGGGCAAGTCGACGCTCGTCAACGCGCTCGTCGGCCAGAAGGTCGCGATCGTCAGCCCTAAGGCGCAGACCACGCGGACCAAGCTGATGGGCGTCGCGATCCTCGGCGACACGCAGATCCTGCTCGTCGACACCCCCGGCATCTTCGAGCCCAAGCGCCGCTTCGACCGCGCGATGGTCGCCGCCGCCTGGGGTGGCGCGGAGGGCTCCGACATCATCGCGCTGGTGGTCGACGCGAAGGGCGGGATCGGCGGCAAGGTTACCACGATCGTCGAATCGCTGGTCGGTCGCCCCGAGCCGGTCTGGCTGATCCTCAACAAGGTCGACCTAGCCGACAAGACCAAGCTGCTGATCCACGCCGAGAAACTGAACGCGCTGCTCCCGTTCGCAGAGACGTTCTTCATCAGCGCCGGCACCGGCGACGGCCTCGATCACTTCAAGGATCAGCTCGCCAAGGCGATGCCCGAAGGCCCGTGGCATTATCCCGAGGACCAGGTCTCCGACGCGACCGAACGCTCGCTCGCCTCCGAAGTGACGCGCGAACAGCTCTATCTCCAGCTCCACGCCGAGCTCCCCTATGCGAGCACGATCGAGACCGAACAGTATATCGAGCGCCAGGACGGCTCGCTGGAAATCCACCAGCAGATCCTTGTCGAGCGCCCCACCCAGCGCGCGATCGTCCTCGGCAAGGGCGGCCAGCGCATCAAGGAAATCGGCGCGCGAGCCCGCATCGAACTCGCCAGCATCACCGGCAAGCCCGTCCACCTCTATTTGCACGTAAAGGTAAAACCCGGCTGGGACGAAGACCGCGAAACCTACCGCGACCTGGGGCTCGACTGGGTCGACTGACCCACCAGTCCACCGCCCGCACTATTTTGTTCCCCCGCGAAGGCGGGGGCCCAGCCTGGACTCCCGCCTTCGCGGGGGAACAAGCTTGCTGCCCTCAGTAAGCCGCAACCCACGCTCACCTTACCCACCACCACCCCGGCGAAGGCCGGGGCCCAATTGGGGAACGAAGCTAACAGCAGACTGCGCTCAGTAACTCCGACCTTCCCAATTGGGCCCCGGCCTCCGCCGGGGTGGATCGACGGTGGTTCCAGGGGTAACTACGCAAGCATCTCCTCAACCCAGTCCGGCACCAAAACCCCAGCCGCCCCGATCCGCGTCTCCGCAAAGAACACGCTCCCCATCGAAGGCTCCAGATTCAGTTCCAGCGTCGCGGCCCCATGATACGCCGCGGTCTGTACGAACCCCGCCGCCGGATACACCGCGCCCGAAGTCCCGATAGAAACGAACAGATCGGCCCGCGCCAACGCCGCCTCGATCCGCTCCATCCGATACGGCATCTCCCCAAAGAACACGATGTCGGGCCGCAACGCCGCTGCCCCGCAAGCCCCACACACCGACCCCTTAGGCAAGGCGCCAGCCCAAGCTTCCCGCGCCCCACACACAGCACACAGCGCCGACAACAATTCCCCATGCATATGCAGCATCCGCGTCGCCCCCGCCCGCTCGTGCAAATCGTCCACATTCTGCGTCACGATCAGCAACTCGCCCGCCCATTCCGCATCCAGCCGCGCCAGCGCCCGGTGCGCCGCATTGGGCGCCACCTCCGCCAAAGCTGCCCGCCGCAAATCATAGAACCGGTGCACCAGTGTCCGATCCGCCGCGAGCGCCTCGGGCGTGCATACATCCTCGACCCGGTGCCCCTCCCATAGCCCACCCGGCCCCCGAAACGTGGCGATACCGCTCTCGGCAGAAATGCCGGCCCCGGTCAGAACGACGATAGTGCGAATATCTTGCATCGACACCGGATAACCGCTCCCGGCCATCGCCGAAAGCGGCGCCGGCGTTTTCGTCATGACGCGGTCCGTATGTCGTCCGGCACACCAACGGTGCGGATCCTGCGCGTGAGCAACCGCCGGCCTCGATCGCGCTATAGCCGAGCGCGCGCACCGGCTCGCCTATCGCGTCCGGTCGGCAGCCCGCCGGCACCTGCGCGTAAAAATATCCGCAGAGCAGCACGCGGTCGGCGCCAGGCCACGAACCGAAGGGACCCCGGGCAACTAACCCGACGTAAACCATTTCGGTTCAATTATGCCGCCGAAAGAAGTCATAACGGGCTTCGCTGCGGAAAACTCATGACCAGGATCAATCGAATGGGCCTGCTCGGTCGGCTCATGCGTGATCGACGCGGCAATGCCCTCATGATGCTCGCCTTCGCGCTGTTGCCGCTGATGGGCGCGATCGGCAGCGGCGTCGATTACGCGCGGGCCAGCATGGCGCGCAGCAAGCTGCAACAGGCGGTCGACGCCGCCGCTCTGGCCGGCCGTCGCAGCATGACCGCCGACGACATCGAGACCGCCAAGGCCGACGCCGCGTCGTACCTGGCGTTCAACTTCCCCAATGGATTATACGGGTCGTCGACGGTGTCGAGCGTCGTGACCAAGCCCGATGTCGGCGAGGTCAAGGTCGTGGCGACCACCACGATGCCGACCTCGATCATGGCGATCTTCGGCATCAAGGAGATCCCGATCACGGCAACCGGCATCGCCACCCAGAATTTCGAGAATGTCGACATCATGCTCGTGCTCGACACCACCGGGTCGATGGATGAGAAGATCGACGGCACGACGAAGCTGGATTCGCTGAAGAAGGCGGTCAAGTCGCTCTACGACCAGCTCGCGCCCGCGCAGGAACAGTTGGCGCGTCAGGGGCTGCGCATGCGGTTCGGCATCGTTCCGTATGCCGCGACGGTCAACGTCGGCGGCCTGCTGATGGACAAGAATGTCGGCTATATGCAGCGAACCAGCGTGCCCTATTATCAATGGCATGCGACCAAGACGACGAAGAATGGCAAGACCTCGACGTCGTGGGCCTTCGGTCTGCAGAAATACGATCTCACCAGCTACACCAGCAGCCTGCGAGGCAGCGGCCAGCTTGGCGACGTGAACGGCAACGGCGACTTCAAGACGTCCGCATGGGCCGGCTGCATCGAGGAACGCAAGAGCGACCCGACGATCACCGGCACCGACCAGCGCGACGGCGCGCCGGCAACCGCCTACGACCTCGACATAGACCTGATCCCCACCAGCAACGTCGATACCCAGTGGAAGCCCTATGTGTTCGATCCGCTCAACTCGACGAGTGCGAACGGCGGCGGTCCCAATACCTATTGTCCGGCGGAGGCGACCAAGCTCGCGACGATGACCAAGGACGCCCTAGCGGCCAAGGTCGACACGTTGGTATCGAGAGGCTCGACCTATCACGACATCGGCATGATCTGGGGCGTCCGCATGATCTCCAGCGGGGGCATTTTCGGCGGCGAGAACCCCGATCTGTGGATGCAGCAAAAGGTCCGCCGCTACATCATCTTCATGACCGACGGGGTGATCAGCACGCCGACCACCTATTGCACCACCCGGACCTGTGGCGCGAGTACGAGCGACTATTCGCTCTATTACTCTTCCTACGGGATCGAGGCCTGGGACAGGCGCGCCGGCGCCACCAGCAACGACGACAACGACGCCCGGCATACCAAGCGGTTCCAGATGGCCTGCAACGCCGCCAAGGCGAAGTCGATCTCGATCTGGACCATCGCCTTCGGAACGGGCCGCGTCGACTCGCTCGACAAATGCGCGAGCAGCATCGATCAGTCCGCGGTCGCCGATGACGATCAGACGCTCATCGATACATTCACCCAGATCGGCAAGGCCATCGGTCCGCTGCGCATCGCGCACTGACGAGTGAAGGGCGCGGGAGCAACCAATGGGCAAGGGCGACACATGCTGAGACGATTTGGGCGCGACAGCCGCGCCGTCACCGCGATCGAATTCGCCTTGCTCGCTCTTCCGCTGTTCATGCTGATCATGGGCGGCATCGAGTTCGGGTTCGAGATGTTCAGCCAGGCACGCCTGCGCGATACGCTCGACCGGGCGTCGCGGATGGCGACCACTGGCAACATCGACGATCTCGGCACCAGCGGCGACGACATCGACGCCTTCGTGAAGACCAGCCTGACCGTCGTGAAAGGAGCCGACGTCCAGATCGTCAAGTCGCATTACGACAGTTTCGATCAGGTGCGTAAACCCGAGACCAAGACCACCTCGTCGACCCAGGCGCCCTATTGCTGGCAGGACGTCAACGGCAACAAGGTGTGGGATGCCGATCCGTCGCAAAGCGATCTCGGCGGCGCGAACGACATCATCAACTACAAGGTCACGCTGACCTACCCGGCGCTGTTCCCGCTGATCACCAGGACGGTAACCGGGCAGAGCAATGTCGTGCTGACCGGCCAGCAAACCCTGCAGAACGAACCGTTCGGCGGCGGCGCGGATGTCACGGTGAAGCAATGTTGCATCTCGGCCGCGGCCGGCAACCCGGTGACGTGCACATGACCCGCTGCCCCACGCCGACACGCGCGCTACGCGACAGCCGCGGGATTGCGCTGGTCGAATTCGCGATCGGCCTGCCGGTGTTTCTCGCGGCGATCATGGGCGGTCTCGAACTGGCGAATTTCTGCCTGATGCAGCAACGCGTCACCCAGATCGCGTCGGCGCTGGCGATGACCGCGGCACGCGGCAGCGAACAGATCGACGAAGCCGACATCCACCAGTTGATGACCGGCGTCGAGCTCTCGGCCGGCGGCACGTCGATCATGGCCAATGGCCGCGTCATCCTGTCGTCGGTGCGCCTGAACGCGGCGGCCAACGGCCAGTGGATCGAATGGCAGCGCTGCGACGGTAGCAGGACGACCGCGTCCGCCTATGGCGTGCAGGGCAAGGGAAAGTCGGACGCGACGCTGCAGACGGTCGGCGGATCGCCGGGGATCAAGGCGCCGGCGGGCGTCGACATCATGGTCGCGGAGGCGAGCTATGCATACCAGCCGATCATCGGCGGCCTGTTCACCAGCTTCACGACGGGCAAGACGCTGAAGGCCGTCGCCGCACACGTCGTGCGCGATCGAACGACCTTCGGCATCAAGAACGACGGAGCCCTGTCGGGGACCGCCCTCAACCCGTGCTGAGATGACCCATGCTGCGACGACCCGCGCAACGAAAGGCGCGGTTCAAGCGACGGCTAGCGCGATCGCCCCCCCGACGGGGCGCGATCGCGCACGGTGCTTACCAGTTCACGCCGACGCGCGCGTACAGGTAGCGGCCGTTGAACCCGAACGGCGAATAGGACGGGAATCCCAGCACGCCGGTGGTGTTGTTCGCCGCGATCGTACGGTCCGGATAGACGTCGAACACGTTGCTGACGCCCAAGCCCAGCTGGGCGCCCTTGCGCATGGTGTAGCGCAGCTCGAGATCGGTGATCGCGTGCCTGCCGGTATGGACGTCGGCGCTGGCAAGCGTGCCGGGCTGGTTGACGTCGCCGTAATAGGTGACCCGCGCGAGCGCGCCCAGATCGTCGAGCGACCAGTCGATCGTCCCGGTCACCTTGGTGCCCGGCGTACCGTCCTCGAGCGTCAGGATGCGGCTGCGCGCGAACAGCGTCGGTGCGGGGTCGAGCGTCGCGGTAGTGGCCGGCACGCGCGTCACCTTCACGTCGTTGATGTTGCCTGCGATCGTGAAGTCGAAATTGCCCGCGCTCTCGCCCGCCAGGCGGTAGTGCGCCACCGCGTCGATACCCTTGGTGGTCGATGCGAGCCCGTTCAGGAAGAAGCGCGCCGCCGATACGTTGAACGGCGCCAGCAACGCGGCGACGGTCGGGCTGAAACCTGCCGAGATGTTCTCGGACAGGCCGATCTGGTTGCGGATATGGATTCGGTACGCATCGATCGTCAGGTCGAATCCGCCCGCGCGGATCACCGTGCCGACCGACAGGTTGGTCGACTTCTCGGGCTCGAGCGGCAGGCCGCCGAGCGCGGTCGCCACCGTGCTGACCGATGGGAAGGTCCCGGTCAGGATCGGCACGCCGTTGGTGACGACGGAAGCG
>JAYVRZ010000272.1:0-3621 GCA_043775965.1 Sphingomonas sp. | reverse complement strand
GGATCAGGCCGAACGCCGTTTTGAAATAGGTGATCGGGTGGCGGTATTTCTCTTTCACCGTGTCGGCGCGCGAGAGGATGGGCACCACTTCGGGATCGCGCAGGATGTCGGCGATCTGTTCGCCCGGCGTCTTGTCTTTCGTCGGCGCGTATTCGCCATCGCGCTTGGGGCCGTATTCGCCCTTGTTGAAGTCGTCGCTCTCATAGACGTCGATGAAGGTGTTGAAGCCTTCGTCCATCCACGCATCGCGGCGTTCATCCGAGCCGACAACCATCGGGAACCAGGTGTGGCCGATCTCGTGGGCGGTGATGTAGAACAGCGTTACGCCCGCGTCCGGCACGCCGTCGAACACGATGCCGGGATATTCCATCCCCGACGCCGGCCCCGCGACGTTGACCGCCGCCGGCCAAGGATAGACGAACCATTTCGCGGAGAAGCGCTCGACCGAGTCCTTGAGATATTCGGTCGACCGTCCCCAGCGCTCGGTCCCTTGAGACTCCGCGGGGTAGAAGGACATCGCGAGCGACGACTTGCCGCCCGGCAGATTGATCCGCGCCGCATCCCAGGCGAACGCCTTCGACGCGCTGAACGCGACGTCGCGCGTGTTCTCCATGCGGTAATGCCAGGTGAGCGTGCCGCCCCGCTTGGGCCGGCTTGCAGGGTCGGCGATCTCGCCGGGCGCGCGGATCATGACGGTCGCGTCGCTGGTCCGCGCCTTGGCGAGCCGCGCGACCTGGGTCGGGGTCAGTACCTCGGCCGGGTTCTGCAACGCGCCCGATCCCGCGACGAGCATGTCCGACGGCAGCGTCAGCCAGTAGTCGAAGTCGCCATATTCGAGGTAGAATTCCTGCGCGAGATACGGCGCGGTGTCCCATCCGCGCAAATCGTCATACACCGCCATCCGCGGGTACCATTGCGCGATCGAGAAGATGTCGCCGCCGTTCTTCGACGTCAGCCAGCCGGTACGCCCGCCGAACGCCTCGGACGGCACGGTGTAGCGATAGCGGATCCGGATCACCGCCTTCGCGCCCGCCGCCAGCGGTGTCGCCAGCCGCAGTTGTGCGCGCGTGTCTGAGATCAGCGGAGTCACGGTCGATGCGCGTCCGGCGATTTCGACCGACACGCTCTCCAGCGTCATGCCGTCGGTATTGCCGCGCGGCGCCCCGCCCCGCGATTCCGCACCGCGCGACCCGGTGCGATAGAGGTTCTGGTCGAGTTGCAGCCACAGCACGTCCAGCACGTCCGGGCTCGCATTGGTATAGTGGATGTCGACGCTGCCAGTAATGGTCCTGGCCGCCGGATTGAGCGTCGCGTGAATCTGGTAATCGGCGCGGTTCTGCCAATAGTCTGGACCGGGCAACCCGTTCGCCGAACGTACCCGCCCTGCCGGCTGGCCCATGTCGAACGGTGCGAACGTCTCGCCCGGTTTATAGGTCTGCGCGGCTGCGATCGTCGCAGCGCCAGACGTCATCGCCAGGATCAGCGCAAGCGTCAGTGTCTTACAGGATCCGGTCACGCTACCCCCAGGTCAATCAATAATGAGACATTGTAACGCCTTGGCGGTCCATGCAAGAACAGCGTCATCACTCCTGTCATGTGCGAGTCCACAAGATGCTACGTTCAAGCCTGTTTCGTTCCGCCGCCATCCTTTGCTGCATCGCCGACACCACCGCCGTACAAACCGCCGCCGCTCAAACCGCCTCCACGCAAACCGCTCCCAAGGCGGGCCGTATCAACCCGCTGACCGTCCCGAGCACGCTGCCGTTCCAGGCGCCGCGCTTCGATCAGATCACCGATGCCGATTACCAGCCCGCGCTGGAGCAGGGCATGGCCGAGCAGATCGTCGAGATGCGGAAGATTGCGAACAACCCGGCGGCGCCGACCTTCGCGAACACGATCGAGGCAATGGAACGATCGGGCCGCACGCTCGACCGCGCGAGCCAGGCGTTCTTCGGGGTGTCGCAGGCGAACACCAACGATGCGCTCGACGTGGTGCGCAGTGCGGTGGCGCCCAAGATGGCGCAGCATGGCGACGCGATCTATCTCGATCCCAAGCTCTTCGCGCGCGTCCAGGCGCTATATGCGAAGAAGGACTCGCTGGGTCTCGATGCCGAGCAGAAGCAGGTGCTGGAAATCTACCATAGCGACTTCCTGCATGCGGGCGCGCAACTGAACGATGCCGACAAGGCCAAGCTGCGGTTGCTCAACACGCAGATCTCGACCGCGACGACCGATTTCCAGCAGAAGCTGCTCGCCGGAACCAAGGCCGGAGCGCTGGTGGTAGACGACAAGGCCAAGCTCGCCGGGCTGAGCGATGCCGAGATCGCGGCGGCGGCGGAAAGCGGGAAGGAGCGCGGCCTGACCGGCAAATATGTCCTGCCGCTGCAGAACACGACGCAGCAGCCGGCGCTCGCCTCGCTGACCGACCGCGCCACGCGCGCCGCGCTGTTCGACAAGAGCTGGACCCGGTCGGAGAAGGGCGATGCGAACGACACGCGTGCGTTGATCCAGAAGATCGCGCAGTTGCGCGCGCAGAAGGCGCAGTTGCTCGGCTATCCGAACTATGCCGCCTATTCGTTGTACGACCAGATGGCGAAGACCCCCGACGCGGCGAAGCGCTTCATGACGCAGCTCGTCCCCGCGACCGCCGCGGAACAGCGTCGCGAGGCCGCCGAACTGCAGAAGACGATCGACGCGACCGGCGCCTCGTTCCCGCTCGCGCCGTCGGACTGGGATTTCTATTCCGACAAGGTGCGCAAGGCGAAGTACGACCTCGACCAGAACGAGCTGAAGCCGTATTTCGAGATTTCGCGCGTGCTTCAGGACGGCGTGTTCTTCGCCGCCAACCAGCTTTACGGCGTCACGTTCAAGGAACGCCGCGACATTCCGACCTACCAGCCGGATATCCGCGTGTTCACCGTCTACGACAAGGACGGGTCGGAGCTCGGCCTGATGTATTTCGATTACTGGAAGCGCGACAACAAGTCGGGCGGCGCGTGGATGTCGAACTTCGTCGGCCAGTCGAAGCTGCTCGGCACAAAGCCGGTCGTGTATAACGTCGGCAACTTCACCAAGCCGGCACCGGGCCAGCCGGCGCTTATCACGTTCGACGACGTGACGACGATGTTCCACGAGTTCGGCCACGCGTTGCACGGCCTGTTCGCGAACCAGACCTATCCGCTGGTATCGGGCACGAACACCGCGCGCGACTGGGTCGAGTTCCCGTCGCAGTTCAACGAGCATTGGGCGCTCGATCCCAAGGTTTTCGCCAACTATGCCAAGGATTACCGCTCCGGCGCGGCGATGCCGCAGGCGCTGGTGACGAAGATCAAGAACGCGGCGAAGTTCAACCAGGGCTATGAACTGGGTGAGCTGGTAGCCGCGGCGACGCTCGACCAGGACTGGCATTCGCTGCCGGCCTCGGCAGGGCCGCAGGATGTCGATGCGTTCGAGACCAAGGCGCTGAACTCGATGGGCCTCGACACGAAGGACGTCCCCCCGCGCTATCGCACCAGCTATTTCGCGCACATCTGGGCGGGTGGCTACGCCGCCGGCTATTATGCGTATCTGTGGACGCAGATGCTCGACAACGATGCCTATGCCTGGTTCGTGGCGCATGGC
>JAYVRZ010000271.1:0-2698 GCA_043775965.1 Sphingomonas sp. | reverse complement strand
CGTACCAGTTTGGTGTCGACGGCGGCGGCGCTCGTGAACTTGAGCGGGGTGTGGCAGCGTAAATAATTCCGGCGGTTCAGCGGAAAGCCTCCGGCCGATAGTCTATGGTGCATGACGGCCCGTAAGCGGCTGTTCCACGAAGGAACGTGGGTGACGGAAGAGCGAAGGCTCAGGTTGAGCGAATGGGTGACTCTTACGGTTTTGCCGTGCGAGCATCTTGTGCGCGCCTGGCTTGCCCGTTCCATGGTCAGCAAGGAGGACAGCGATGACCTCATCCAGGAAGCCTATTGCCGTTTGGCCGGGCTCGACTCCTTCGAACAGATTGCGCGGCCGGACGGGTTCTTCTTCCAGATCGTTCGCAATCTGCTTCTCACCAAGCTGCGCCGCGCCAACGTCGTCCGGATCGAAACCGTCGCCGAACTCGAGGATCTCAATCTCGCAGACGGCTCCCCGTCGCCGGAGCGTACTGTGGGCGCGAAGCGCGATCTCGACCGGGTCCGGGCGCAGATCGACGCACTGCCTGAGCGCTGCCGGCAGGCATTCAAATGGCGGCGGATCGACGGCCTTTCGCAACGCGAAATCGCCGAGCGCCTGGGGGTGAGTGAAAACGTCGTCGAGCATGATATCTCAAACGCGCTCAAGCTGGTGATCAAGGCATTGCGGCAGGACGGCAACGAGATGGCCGACGAATATCTCAAGACCAGATTGCGCTGAAGGATGACAATGGAGCGACAAAGTGCAGAAGCGATCGAGGACGAGGCGGCCGAGTGGCTTGCCCGGCTCGATCGCTATGGCCGCACGCCGGAGCTCGTCGCGGCCTTCGACGCGTGGCTTGCGGCCGATCCACGACGGCACGGCGCCGTGCTTCAGGCACAGGCCGCCTGGAACCTGCTCAATGAGCAGCTCGCGCCGATGCCAGAGGTATTCGACGCGGATGAGGCGGACCCTTCCGAAGACGTTACCGAGGGCGCGCACCATTGGATCCCACGGCGAAAGTTTCTGGTTGGGGGCGGCGCGATCGCTGCCTCGGTCGCAGCTGCCGGTTGGTTTGGGTTGAAGGTAGGGGGCGACCTTTACGAAACGCGGACCGGCGAGATTCGGCGCGTGCCCCTTGCCGACGGCTCACTGGTCGCGATCAACACGCGCAGCGCTGTCCGTGTTGAAATGCAGCGTGATGCGCGCACCGTCCATCTCGCCAGCGGCGAAGCTTGGTTCCAGGTGGCCAAGGACAGGGCGCGGCCGTTCACCGTCGAGGCAGACCGTGTGCGGGTGCGGGCAGTGGGCACGGCATTTTCCGTGCGTCGGCGCGACAACGGTGCGGACGTTATCGTCACCGAGGGCACCGTCGAGGCATGGGTGACCGGTGCCGAGGGCGACATGGTGCGGCTGACGGGAGGCCAGCGCGCTTTCGTTGCCGACGATGCGGCGATCGTGAAGAAGACCGAGACATCGGCCGAGGCAGACCGGGCGCTCGCCTGGCGGGCGGGCCAGATCGATCTCGCGGGTGAATCGATCGCGGATGCGATTGCCGAGTTCAACCGGTACAATGATCGCAAGATCGTTCTGGTTGACCCGAACCTGACCGCGGAGCCGCTATTCGGCGTGTTCCAGACCGACGATCCCGAGAGCTTTGCCCAAGCCGTGCATGTCGGGTTCGGAATACCGGTTAGCGTGTCGAAGGAACGCATCGTCATCGGCGCGACCCTAAACTGAAATAAATTTGCACCGAATCGGCGGAAGTGCCTCCAGTGCTGGTCTAGGCCCTGTGGGTCAAAAGGCCCCGGGATCTTGGGGGACGGCATGATGACATCGACAAATTGCAAGTCGGTTCGCGGCGTATTGATGGCAACCGCTGCGGCAGCTGCGATCGCGTGCAGCGCCCCCGCTGCGGCGCAGGTCAGGGACTATAATGTTCCTGCCGAGTCCGCTTCGAAAGCGATCGCCACCCTGGCTAAACAGGGCAATGTGCAGATTCTGCTTCCCGGACGAACGGCCAAGGGGGTTCGCACCAAGGCAGTTACGGGCTCGATGTCGGTCGAAGACGCCCTTGCCACGATGCTCGCCGGCACGGGATTGCGGGCGCAGAAATCGGGAGGTCAAACCTGGATTATCGTCCCTTTGGAGGTCGCGCGCGCTGATAGTGCTGCGCCTCGGGCAAATGGGCAGGCGTCGCCATCTGCGGGGGAAACCGCTTCGTCATCACAGAACGAAGCCCGAGCCTCTTCGACAGATATTTTGGTCACAGGTAGCCGTATCAAGGGAGCAGCCTCCGCTTCGCCGCAAATCACGATCACGGCGGCGCAAATCAAACAGGAGGGGAAAACCGACCTCGGCCAAGTCATTCGCGACATTCCGCAAAATTTCAGCGGCGGCCAGAATCCTGGCGTCCTGTCAAGCGCGGGCGGCACCAACTTCAACAATCAGAATAATGGTGGAGGATCCGGATTCAATCTGCGGGGGCTGGGAACGGGCGCGACGTTGACGTTGCTAAACGGCAAGCGCCTGACCTATTCAGCGGCCCAGAACGCCATCGACGTCTCGGCTATCCCCGTCGCGGCGGTTGATCGAATCGAGGTAGTCGCTGACGGTGCCTCCGCTATCTACGGGTCTGACGCAGTCGCCGGCGTTGCAAATATTGTCCTGAAGCGTGATTATCACGGTGTAACGGCGGCGCTTCGGGGTGGTACGACCACGCGGG
>JAYVRZ010000270.1:0-3139 GCA_043775965.1 Sphingomonas sp. | reverse complement strand
AGCACCGACGCCGTCTTTGCGAGTCCGAAATGCCCCACCCCGACCCTCCCCTGAAGGGGAGGGGGTAATGTTTCAGGAGATGACATGCGCGAGTATCTGAAGTTCTACATCGACGGCGCGTGGGTCGATCCCGTCGAACCCAGGACCGCGGATGTCATCAACCCCGCCACCGAGGAAATCGCCGGCGTCATCGCGTCGGGCTCGGCGGCGGACGTCGACAACGCGGTGGCCGCCGCACGTCGGGCGTTCGCGAGCTGGTCGCAGACGACGCGCGAGGAGCGGCTCGACCTGCTCGCGGCGATCCAGGCCGAATATGCCAAGCGCCAGACCGAACTCGGCGATGCGATCATGGAGGAGATGGGCGCCCCCGCCTCGCTCGCGCACGGCTTCCATGTCGGGCTCGGCGCCGGCCATCTCCAGACCGCGATCGAGGTATTGCGCGCGTTCAAGTTCGACGAACAACGCGGCGCGACGATGATCGCGCGCGAGCCGGTCGGCGTCTGTGCGCTCATCACGCCGTGGAACTGGCCGATGAACCAGACCTGCGTGAAGATCTTTCCCGCGCTCGCCACCGGCTGCACGATGATCCTCAAGCCCCCGCAGCTCGCGCCGTTCTCCGCACAGATCCTCGCCGAGATCCTACACGACGCCGGCGTACCGGCGGGCGTGTTCAACATGGTGCAGGGCTCGGGCAGCGTCATCGGCACCGCGCTGTCGACACACGCCGACGTCGACATGGTCTCGTTCACCGGCTCCGAACCGGTCGGCGTGCAGATCCAGCAGGATGCCGCGACGACCGTGAAGCGCGTCGCGCTCGAACTCGGCGGGAAGAGCCCGTTCATCGTCCTCGACGACGCGGCGATGGCGCAGAACGTGGCGGCGGCGACCGGCGGCATGATGGGCAATTCCGGCCAGACGTGCAGCGTCGGCTCGCGCCTGCTTGTACCGGCGGCACGGCTCGACGAGGCAGTCGCGGCGGCCAAGGCGGCGGCGGAGGCTGTGACCGTCGGCGATCCAAAGGGCGAGTTCGCGATGGGCCCGGTCGTCTCCAAGGCGCAGTACAACAGCATCCAGGACTATATCCAGAAGGGCCTCGACGAAGGCGCGACGCTGATCGCCGGCGGATTGGGGCGGCCCGACGGGATCGACAAGGGCTGGTTCGTGCGGCCGACCGTGTTCGTCGGCACCAACGACATGGTCGTCGCACGCGAGGAGATCTTCGGGCCGGTGCTCGTCATCATCGGCTATGACGACATCGACCACGCCGTCGAGATCGCCAACGACACCAGCTTCGGGCTCGCCGGCTACGTCAACGGCACCGACCTCGACCAGTGCCGCGCGGTCGCGAGACGGATGCGAACCGGCTGGATCAGCATCAACGGCGGCTTCGATTTCCACGCCCCGTTCGGCGGCTACAAGCGTAGCGGCAACGGCCGCGAATGGGGCGAATTCGGCTTCCACGAATATCTCGAGGTGAAGTCGCTGCTCGGCTACGCCCCGGCCTGATGGCCAAGCTGCTCAGCCGCTACAGCGCGCCCGCCGCCGCAACCACCGCGCCCGGCTGGACGCTGTCGCGCGCGACGCCGCCCAGCCGCCTGTACGGCGCGAACGGGCTCCGGACCGGCGCCGACGGGCGGCTCTATGTCGCGCAGGTCACCGCCAGCCAGATCAGCGCGGTCGATATCGAGACCGGGATGGTCGAGGCGATCAGCCCGATGGGCGGCAGGATCGTTGCCCCCGACGACATCGTGTTCGACGAGGCCGGCAATCTCTACGCGACCGAGATCACCGAGGGCCGCGTGTCGATGCTGTCGCCGAACGGTAGCGTCCGCGTGATCCAGGGCGACATGCCGGTCGCCAACCCGATCACCTGGCATCAGGGTCGCTTGATCGCGGGCGAATGCCGGGTCGGCGCGCGGATCATGGAACTGAGCCTCGACGGCGGTGCGCCGCGGGTGATCCTCGAAGGCGTGCCGATGGCGAATGCGTTCGAAGTCGGACCCGACGGCCTGCTGTATTTCCCGGTGATGGGCACCAACGAGATCTGGCGCGTCGGCCTCGATGGCGGTGCGCCCGAGGTGGTCGCGGGCGATCTCGGCGTACCGGACTCGGTCAAGTTCGATGCGAAAGGCCGGATCGTCTCGACGCAGGTCGCGAGCGGGCAGGTGCTGCGGATCGATCCGGTCAGCGGCACGCGCGAAGTGCTCGCCGACCTCGGGCCCGGTCTCGACAATGTCAGCTTCGTCCGCGACCGCATCTTCGTCTCGAGCATCCCCGGCGAGATCACCGAAATCCTTGGCGGCGGCAAGACGCGCTCGGTCATCCCGCGCGGGTTGCAATGGCCGCTCGGGCTCGCCGTGGCTGCGGACGGTACGCTGTTCGTGGCCGACGGGACGTTCGGCTATACGCTCGCACCGGGCGCGGCGCTGACTCTGGCGGGAATGATCTTCTATCCCGGCTGCCCCGGCTATTTGCGCGGTGCGGTCGCATCGGCGTCCGGCGAGTGGGTGGTGACGACGGGGCTCGGCGCGGTGGCGCGGTATCGGCCGGGGGCTGGCGAAAGCGACGTTATCGCGACCGGCTACGACCAGCTGATGGGCGTCGACATCGCCGGCGACGGCGCGATCCTGTTCGCCGAATACGCGACCGGGCGGGTGCTGTCCGCGCGAGGCGGCGACGTGACCGAACTGGCGGTCGGGCTCGACAAGCCGATGGGCGTGGCGATCGGCGGCGATGGCAGCGTCTATGTTGCCGAAACGGGGGCGGGGCGGGTCGTCAGGATCGCCGGCGGCAAGGCGGAAACGGTGGTCGACGGATTACACGCGCCGCAAGGGCTGGCGGTACGGGGCGACATGCTGGTCGTCGTCGATGCGGTCGCCAAGACGGTATCCGAGATCGATCCCGTGGCGGGCACGTCCCGGGTCATAGCCTCGAACCTTCCGGTCGGTGCGCCCGCTGGGATCACCCCGAAGTTTCTCGGCCCGATCGGCGACATGGCCGGTCCGATGATATCCTTCGCGGATATCGCGGTAAGCGCGGACGGCACGCTCTACGTCTCGGGTGATGCCGAAGGCAGCGTGCTGAAGTTGCGCGCAGACTGAGGTCCCACCCGCCGCCTGTTCACCCGCGAAGGCAGGTG
>JAYVRZ010000269.1:0-28072 GCA_043775965.1 Sphingomonas sp. | reverse complement strand
GCGCGCCCGACGTAGTGACGGGTGGCGTCTATATTCGCGTAGTGCAGGACGTCCGCGGCAAGTACGGGTCGCAGGGCATTTATATGATGAACCCGGCACAGGCCGGCACCAGATGGAACCCGACCAAGACCGACGATTCCACGGACACTTACGACACGATCGACTGGCTGGTGAAGCATGTCCCCGAATCGAACGGATGCGTCGGGATCAGCGGGATCAGCTATGACGGCTTCCTGCCGCTGATGGCGCTGATCAATCCGCATCCGGCGCTGAAGGTGTCGGTGCCGATGAACCCGATGGTCGATGGCTGGCGCGGCGACGACTGGTTCCACAATGGCGCCTTCCGCGAAGGCATGATGCCCTACGTCCTAGGGCAGGAGGCGACCAAGGACGCCGGCACGCCGTGGATCACCGACACCGCGGACGATTACGACTATTACCTCAAGGGCGGCTCGGCGGGCGCGATCGGCAAGGCGCAGGGGCTCGACCAGCTCGGCTTCTGGCGCAAGATCACGCAGCACCCCGCCTACGACTCGTTCTGGTCGACGCAGGCGATGGATACCGTGCTCGCCGGCCAGCCGCTCAAGGTGCCGACCCTGATCGTCGGCGGCCTGTGGGATCAGGAGGACATCTACGGCGCGCCCGCGGTCTATCGCGCGCTCGAGCCCAAGGACACCGCCAACGACATGGTCTATCTGTCGATGGGCCCCTGGTATCACGGCCAGGAGGTCGGCAACGGCAGTGCGCTGGGTGCGATCAAATGGGATGCGGACACCGCCAAATGGTGGCGCTGGCATGTCCTCGCGCCGTTCCTCGCGCATTACCTGAAGAGCGACCAGCCGGCGATGGACGTCGCGCCGGTGACGATGTTCCAGTCGGGCCGCAACGAGTGGCAGAGGCTGCAGAGCTGGCCGACCGCAACCACTGCCGGCACACCGCTCTACCTGAAGCCCGGCGGCACGCTCGGCTTCGCGGCGGCGGGCGGCGCGGCGACGACCGCGGATTATGTATCCGATCCCGCCGCTCCGGTCAGCTACCGCGTTCGCCCGACGCTGCCGACCTACGCGACCGGATCGACCTGGAGGCAGTGGCTGGTCGACGATCAGCGCAGCGTGTCCGGTCGCCCCGACGTGCTGACCTTCACCACCGATGCGCTGACGACGCCGACGACGATCGCCGGCGTTCCCGAGGTGAACCTGACCGCGTCCACCAGCGGCACCGACAGCGACTGGGTGGTCAAGCTGATCGACGTGTATCCGGACGTCTATCCGGCCGAGAAGGCGATGGCGGGCTATCAATTGTCGGTGGCGATGGACATCTTCCGCGGGCGCTACCGCGAGGATCTCGCCGTTGCCAAGCCGATCGCCGCAAACGTGCCGCTCAAATACAAGTTCGCGCTGCCGACCACCAACCACGTGTTCCTGCCGGGCCACAAGATCATGGTGCAGGTCCAGTCGAGCTGGTTCCCGCTCTACGATCGCAACCCGCAGACCTTCGTCCCGAACATCTTCTTTGCGCAGCCCAAGGACTATGTGAAGGCGACGCAGAAGGTTACGGTCGCAGGGCCCGACGAAAGTTACATCAGCCTGCCACTCGTCCGCTGAATGTTTCTTACATTCCCCCGGATCGAATCCGGGGAGTGTAAGGAAAGAACTGTCCGTCAGGAGGTGACGTGTGGCAGCGTAACTGGTTCTTAGGAGGCTGCGGGCCATAGGTCCGTAGCACAACAGACCGGATCGCCGATGAAACGCCTCCCCCTGATCGCGCCGAACCCGCCGCGCCTTAGCGAGCATCTCGATGCGGTCCGCCGGGTCGAGGCCTCGGGCGTGTTCAGCAACAACGGTCCCGAGGTTCGCACGTTCGAGGCGCGGGTCACCGAGAAGCTGTTCGGCGGGCACGGCGCGAGCCTGGCGGTCGGCAATGCGACGCTCGGGCTGATGCTCGCGATCCGCCATGCCTCGGGCATGCGGACGGGTGGCCTGAACCCGAAACCCGGCACGCTGGCGATCATGCCCGCACTCACCTTCGCCGCGACCGCGCAGGCGGCGGCATGGGCGGGGCTGACCCCGCTGGTCTGCGATATCGATCCCGACGACTGGGGTGCGTGCGCACTGGCCGAGGAGCGGCTGCTGCAGCGCTATGGCGAGCGGGTCGGCGTGATCCTGCCCTATGCGACGTTCGGCAACGCGATCGACCTCGACCGCTACGTCCATTTCCAGAAGCGCTACGGCGTCGGCGTGGTCATCGATGCGGCATCGTCGCTCGGGACGCTCGACGATGCCGGCGAGGGATTCGGCGCGCGCGCACCCTTCGCGGTGGTCCATTCGATGCACGCGACCAAGACGTTCGCGGTCGGCGAGGGCGGGCTGATCCACAGCGGCGACGTCGACCTGATCGCGACGCTGCGCGCGATGGGCAATTTCGGCTTCGAAGGTGGCCGCAACGCGACACTGCCCGGGATCAACGCCAAGCTGACCGAGATCATGGCGATCATGGCGCAGGTCAAGCTCGCCGAGATCGACACCATCGCCGCGCATCGCGCCGCACTGGAGACGACCTACCGCGAGGCCCTGGACGGCTTCCAGGTCCAGGCGGTGTCGGGCCGGCGCCGCGCGACGCAGTTCATGGCGGTGCTGCTCCCAGAGCGGCTCGCGCATCACCGCGACGCGATCGTCGAGGCGATCGAGGCGGACGGCGTCGGCTGCGGCCGGTATTTCAGCCCGCATCTCGGCGAACAGCCCTGGTTCCAGGCGACCGCGATGATCGAGCCTACACCGGTCGCGGACAAGGTCGCCGGACGGATGCTGTCGTTGCCGATCACCGATGCGATGACGCTCGACGATGCCAGGCGCGCCGCGGCCGCGCTGGCGACGGCGTGCGCGGCGATCGTCCGGCCGCTCGACCGGCGGGCGTCGGCACGCGGCGCCGGCGGCGCGATCGCGTCGGTCATCGTGATCGGCGGCGGCCCGGCGGGAACGGCGATGCTCACGTCGGCGACCAAGCGCGGGCTGCTGCCCGAATTCGCCGCGTCGGGCCTGATGGTGATCGAACGCAGCGGCGCGATCGGCGGTGGCCAGCTCGGCCGCTACGCCATCACCTCGGATTCGACGGCGGAGACGTTCCTGACCGCGGTCCGCGACAATATTCACCCCGAACTCGCGCGACTGGTCGATCATCCCGCGGGCCGTGCAGTCGCGTCGCATGCGGGTGCGCTCGGCGTACCGCTGGCGGAGGTCGGGCCCTTGCTGCGTGCGACGGGCGACCGGCTGGCCGACATCGTCCGCGCCAATGGCGGTGCGGTCCTGACGGGCCACGAGGCGCTGGGTGCCAAGCGCGTCGGTGACGGCCTGTGGAGCGTGCAGCTACGCCGGTTGTCCGACGGCCACGTCTTCGATCAGCTCGCGCGCAACGTCGTGGTCGCGACCGGGGGGCACCAGCCGCTCGACCGGCTTGCGACGCAGCGCGTGGCGGGGGCCAGCCTCGCGGATCTGGCAAACGGGCGCCTGCTCCAGTCCGACGACGTACTGACGCAAGGCGGTTTCGAGAAGGTAGCCGACCTGCTCGACGGCAGGCGCAACCCCAAGATCGCGGTGCTCGGCGGCTCGACCAGCGCGCTGACCACGGTCGCGCTGCTGCTCAAGAGCCGTCCGGCACTGCCGCTGGGGGCAGGGGCGATCACGCTGCTCCACCGCCGCGCGCTGCGCCCGTTCTACCATTCGATCGAGGCGGCGCATGCCGAGGGGTTCACCGATTTCGGCCCCGACGACATCTGCCCGGTTTCGGGGTTCGTCTATCGCCTCGCGGGCTTTCGGCTCGAGGCGCGCGACCTGGTCTTGCGGATGCTCGGAATCGACGGGCGCGCGCCCGATCCGCGCGTGTCGCTCCACCGTATCTCGGGCGACGACGATGCGGCGGCGCGGGCCTGTGTCGAGGAGGCGGACCTGGTCGTCGCGGCGCTTGGCTATCGACCGATCGGACTGCCGATCGCCGACCGCGACGGTACGCAGATTCCGCTCGCCGCCCATGCCGGCAAGCCGATGGTCGACCGTCACTGCCGGATCGTCGATGCCGATGGAGCGCCTATCGCGGGCCTCTACGGCCTCGGCCTCGCGGCGGGGTTCGTGCCGTGGGGGCCGCTCGGCGGCGAATGCAGCTTCTCGGGGCAGACGAACGGCTTGTGGCTGTGGCAGAACGACGTCGGCTTGATGATCGTCGATCAGGTCTTGGCCGCGAAAGCGATGGCGGCGGCGTAGGAGCCACCGCCGACGCGGCCGGTCCGTCAGACCTTGGCGGCGTAGATCATCCGACCGGCACCCAGCCGTGCGAACACCTCGTCGAGATCGCGTTCGCCGACCGCGAAGCAGCCCTGGCTGCGACCGAGCATGCCGTGGCTCTCGATCATGTCCTTGTTCGCGTACCACGCCGAATGCACGACGATCGCGCGGTCGAGCGCGTTGTCGTTGGTCGGGTCGAGCCCGATCAGGCGCTGCGAGCGGCCATGCTTGCCGACATAATAATCGTCGGTGACGAATGCGCCTTCGGACGAGGCGTTCGAGCCGAAGCGGTTCGAGAAACGCTCGAGATACCCGGTATGTGCCGGATCCGACCCGCTGCCATGCGCGACCAGCAACGACGTGCTGCGCCCGCTGGCGAGATCGACGAAGTGGAAGCGCGGCTTGCCCGACGGTGCCGCGAAATCGGCGATCGCGATGCGGTCATGGTTGGCGATGCGGCTGCCATGACGGCTCAGCGACGCCATAGCCTGCCGCAGCAAGTCGGGCCGCACCACCTTAGGCGACGTCAGCGCAACCGTGCTACGCGGCAGCGGTGGCTGCGACATCGGCTTCAGATCCTTCGCGGTCAGCGGCCGCGACAGGCGCTGCGCTCCCGCCACGGCACCCGGCACCGCCAGGGCCCCCGCCAAAACCAGTCCGTTCTTCAGAAGCGCGCGTCGTTCGCGCACAAGACCTTGCTCGTCGTGCATCGATTTTCCCGAAATTGCCCCGTTTCTTGCAACATCCTATAGCTGATTTTCGACAAATATTCTGCAACCATTTCCACTGGTTGTGGGTCCGTTCCCTCAAACTACCCCGGCTTGGGGTCGGTTCGTCGACTCAATCCTCCGACGGCACGTTTTGAAGAATCGCGCGTTAGGCGAAAATAGCGGGATTCGAGGACGGACGCGACGATGGGCAAGATGGCGAGCAAGTTGGCGCGGTCGTGCATGGCAATGGGGCTGACCTTCGCGATTTGCGCGGGCGCCAATCCCGCGCAGGCCGCATCGGCCGCCGCTATCGCCGCGATGCCGATCGAGCAGGCTGCGACCGAACTCTCGGCCAACCAGTTCGTCTGGAAGGACAATGGCTCCAGCGAACCTGTCAGCATCGTCGTCAGCCTGCTGGAGCAGCGCGCGTTCGTCTACCGTGGGTCGACGATGATCGCGGCGACGACGATCTCCAGCGGCAAGGATGGCAAGGATACGCCGGTCGGCACCTATCCGATCCTGCAGAAGAACGCGGTCCACAAGTCGAGCCTGTACGACGATGCGTCGATGCCGTTCATGCAGCGGCTGACGTGGGACGGCATCGCGATCCACGCGGGACGCAACCCGGGCTTTCCCGCGTCGCACGGCTGCATCCGCGTGCCGCTCGGTTTTGCCAAGCAGCTGTTCGGCGTGACCACGCTGGGGACGACGGTGACGGTGACGGATGATTTCGAGGGCGGGATGATCCCGGAAGCGCCGGTCGCGGATCAGGAGACCGCAGTGGCGAACCTGCGCCAGTCGGTTGCGCTGGAGCAGTAACCCGGCGATCGGCACGGGCGGCGCTCCCTTCCTTGTTCTCCCGCGAAGGCGGGAGCCCAGTCTGGGTCCCCGCCTTCGCGGGGAAACAAACTTTGGCCAGGTAACGGCTACGCCGCGATCGGGAGCCCGAGCTCGACCAACCGCGCACGAAAATTCGCGGCATCCGTGAACAGCACCGATTCGATCCCCAATGCCTGCGCGCCTGCGACGTTCGCAGCGTTGTCGTCGACGAACACGGCATCTTCCGCCGCCAACCCGAATCGATCGAGCGCCAGCCGATAGATCGCCGCATCCGGCTTCACCAACTTCTCTTCGCCCGACACGACCACGTCGCGGAATCGGTCGAACAGCGTCGCTTCGCGCGCACGGAAGGGTGGCCAGAACTCGTGGCTGAAGTTGGTGATCGCGAACAACGGCACGCCCGCCGAATCGAGATCCTCGACGATCTCGCGCATCCCGGCGATGCCCGCACCGATGCTCTCGTTGAAGCGCGGCCCCCAGGCGGCGATCAGGTCGGCGTGCTCAGGATACAGCGCGGCAAGCTCCGCCGAGGTATCGGCGAAGTCACGGCCAGCATCATGCTGGAAGTGCCAGTCGATCGTGACGACATCGCGCAGGAACGCGTCGAGCGCCCGATCGTCGTCGATCAGGCGCTCGTACAGGATCCGCGGATCCCAGTCGTAAAGGACACGACCGACGTCGAAGATGACGGCCGTTATCAGGGCTTTAGCCCTGGCGTGCCTTGAAGCGACGGTTGGTCTTGTTGATGACGTAGGTACGGCCGCGACGACGGATCACGCGGTTGTCCCGGTGGCGATCCTTGAGCGACTTAAGGGAATTGCGGATCTTCATGATCGATTCGCTTCTTTTCAATTCTAGGTGTGCGGAAAGACGGGATCGCCTAATGGCGGGGTGTGTCCAAGTCAAGCAACGGACACGCTCGTACCAAACGGGGCATCCCATCCGGGAACCCACCCGGCTGGTCCGAGCGTTATCGTAGCGCAACATTCTAAGGAAGTCCCGATGGCGGTTCGTTCGATCCTGGTTCTGGCATTGGCCAGCGCATCCCTCACCGCGTGTGCGACCGGGCCGTCGCTGCCGCCGACCGAAGTGCTGCGCTATCACCTGGGCGAACCGATCGACCGCGGGACGATTGCGGTGCAGCCCTTGACGGGCGGCGGGCCGGCCAGCCTCGAGTTCAAGACCTATGCGGCTGCCGTGCAGGGCGAACTGCTGAAGGCCGGCTACAGCGTGCCAATGGCCGGCGCGAAGCCGCTGCTGGTCGCGACCGTCGGTTTCACCCGCACGACGCAGGCAGGCCCGCCAAAGCCGTCACCGTTCAGCATCGGTCTCGGTGCCGGCGGCTTCACCGGCGGAGGTGGTCGTCGCGGCGGCGGCGGTGGGGTCGGCCTCGGTGGCGGCGTCGGTTTCCCGATCGGTGGCGGCGGTCGCACCGCGATCCTCATCTCCGAGCTGTCGGTGACGATCAAGCGCACCGCCGACCAGTCGCCCGTCTGGGAAGGCCGCGCACAGTCGTTCGCCGATGCCCGCAAGGATGATGCGACGACCGATATCCAGGCCGGCAAGCTCGCCCGCGCGCTGTTCATGGGGTTCCCCGGCGAGTCCGGTCGCACTATCCAGGTGAAATGAACGCACCGAGCATGACCGTACCGGCAGCACCTGTCGCCATTAACGCAGCCTTTGATGGCGGCAACATCCGTGTCGTCGCCATCGACGGAGATCGTATCGACCTGGAGATCGTCCATGATCGCCAGTCCGATTTCTTCCAGTGGTTCTACTTCAGGGCCGCTGGCGTTGCGGGCAAGCCGCTGACGTACCGCATCCTGAATGCGGGCACGTCGGCGTACCCGTTCGGCTGGCCGGGCTACAAGACCCGCGCCAGCACCGATCGGCAGGCGTGGCGGATGATCGAGACACGCTATGCGGACGGCGTACTCGAATTCGACTTCACCGCCGATACCGATCTCGCCTGGTTCGCCTATTTCGCGCCGTACACGATGGAGATGCACGAGGCCCTGGTCGCACGCACCGCGTTGCTGCCCGGCGTCACCCACCGCGAACTCGGTCAGTCGCTCGACGGGCAGGCGATCGACTGCTTCACGATCGGCTCGGGGCCGAAGCAGGTCTGGATCTACGGTCGCCAGCATCCCGGCGAATCGATGACCGAATGGTGGATGGAGGGCGCGCTGGAGCGACTGACCGATTCGGCCGATCCGATCACCGCGGCGCTGCTGGCCAAGGCGACGTTTAACGTCGTGCCGAACATGAACCCGGACGGCACGCGGCGCGGGCATCTGCGGACCAATGCGATCGGCGTGAACCTCAACCGCGAATGGCATACGCCGACGCTGGAGAAGAGCCCCGAGGTGCTGTGCGTCCGTCACGCGATGGATCAGACCGGCGTCGACGTCGCGATGGACATCCACGGCGACGAGGCGATCCCGGCGAACTTCATCGCAGGCTTCGAGGGCATCCCGTCCTGGACCGACGCGCACGGCGAGAAATTCTACGACTATGGCCGGCGCCTGGCGGCGCACACGCCCGATTTCCAGACCGAGAAGGGCTATCCCAAGTCCGCGGCGGGCACCGCGAACCTGTCGATGTCGACCAACCAGCTCGCCGAGCGGTTCGGCGCGGTATCGATGACGCTGGAGATGCCGTTCAAGGATCACGACGCCAACCCCGACGCCGAATATGGCTGGTCGCCCGAACGTTCGAAGCAGCTCGCACACGCAATGCTCGAAACGCTCGCCGACATGATCGACGAGATCTGACTCGTGAAATCCTCCCCCGCCAGGGGGAGGTGGCAGGCGTAGCCTGACGGAGGGGGCGGCAAGCGAAACGTGTGTTTCGTGTCCTCCCCCTCCGTTACCTTCGGCGACACCTCCCCCTGGCGGGGGAGGATTGCGGGAGAGGCGGTCCGTCCAAGCGCTAAACCAAGGAGCCCGAATGCCGACCCTAGTCCTGATCCGCCACGGCCAGTCCACCTGGAACCTCGAAAACCGCTTCACCGGCTGGTGGGACGTCGACATGACCGCCAAGGGTGAGGCCGAGGCCAAGGCCGCGGGCGAGCTGATGGCCGCCAAGGGCCTCGACTTCGACCAGACCTTCGTCAGCCTCCAGACGCGGGCCATCAAGACGCTCAACATCGCGCTCGAAGCGATGGGCCGGCTCTGGCTCCCGGTCGAGAAGGACTGGCGCCTGAATGAGCGGCATTATGGTGGCCTCACCGGCCTCGACAAGGCGGAGACCGCGGCCAAGCACGGTGCTGAGCAGGTCCATATATGGCGCCGCAGCTTCGACATTCCGCCGCCGGTGCTCGACGATGGCAGCGAGTTCGACCTGTCCAAGGACCGGCGTTATGAGGGCATCGCGATTCCCAGAACCGAGAGCCTCAAGGACACCATCGCGCGCGTCCTCCCGTACTGGGACGAGCGGATCGCCCCCGCGCTCAAGGACGGCCAGCGCATCCTCATCTCCGCCCACGGCAACTCGCTGCGCGCGCTGGTGAAGCACCTCTCCAACATCCCCGACGATGAGATCACCAGCCTTGAGATCCCGACCGGCCAGCCGATCGTCTACGAACTCGACGCCGACCTGAACGCAACGGACCGCTATTACCTCAGCGAACGGTAAGCTTCCGTTAGCGAGTGACCCCACCCTCGCCCCCGGCACCACCCCGGCGAAGGCCGGGGCCCAATTGGAAAGGTGGCAGTAACGGAGCGCTGCCCTTCGCCGGTTACGGTTCCCAATTGGGCCCCGGCCTCCGCCGGGGTGGTAAGAGCGTCGGTGGCCTCAGTCTGACACGAACCAACAACATTGCCCTAGCCCCCCCACGTCGCTAGGCACGGCGCTCCTTGAATCAGGGGGCGATCGTGGCTCTAGTCGGCATCATCATGGGCAGCACTTCCGATTGGGAGACGATGCGCCACGCCGCCGAGACGCTCGACACGCTCGGCGTCGCGTACGAGACCAAGGTCGTCTCCGCGCACCGAACCCCGCAACGCCTCTACGACTATGCGACCACCGCCGCCGATCGTGGCCTCAAGGTCGTGATCGCGGGGGCGGGCGGCGCGGCCCATCTCCCCGGCATGGCCGCGTCGATGACTCATCTTCCCGTGCTCGGCGTCCCCGTGGAATCGAAGGCGCTGAAGGGCATGGATAGCCTGCTCTCGATCGTCCAGATGCCCGGCGGCATCCCGGTCGGCACGCTCGCGATCGGCAAGCCCGGCGCGATCAACGCCGGCCTGCTCGCCGCGGCGATCCTCGCGACCGCGGACGATGCGCTGGCTACCCGTCTGAAAGCCTGGCGCGCGGCGCAAACCGACGCCGTCGCCACCGACCCCGCCTGAAAGACGCTGACATGACCTCGCTTCCCCCCGGATCGACCATCGGCATCCTCGGCGGAGGCCAGCTCGGCCGGATGCTCGCGACCGCCGCCGCGCAGCTCGGCTACCACACGCACATCCTCGCGCCCGACCAGGAGAGCGTCGCCGCGCAGTCCGCCTCGACCATGACGCGCGCCGACTATCACAACCGCATCGTCCTCGCCGACTTCGCCGACGCCTGCGACGTCGTCACCTACGAATTCGAGAACATCGACTGCGAGCCCGTGGAATGGCTCGCAGACCGCGTCCCCGTCCACCCGAGCCCCCGCGCGCTCCGCGTCGCGCAGGAGCGGATCGGCGAAAAACGCTTCGTGGAGAGCGTTGGTGGCCGTCCGGCGGCATGGGCCGAGGTGAATAGCCTTGAGAGCCTCCAGCGGGGCTTGGAGAAGGTCGGCACCCCCGCCGTGTTGAAGACCGCGCGGTTCGGCTATGACGGCAAGGGGCAGGTCAAGATCGACGCGTTTGACGGTGCGCAGGCCGCTTGGGACGCGATCGGCGGTCCGGCGGTGCTCGAAGCCTTCGTACCCTTCGAGCATGAATTCTCGATCCTGATCGCCCGCGGCCACGACGGCGGCATCGCGCGCTACGATCCGCCGCTAAACCTCCACCGCGACGCGATCCTCCGCCACTCGACCGTTCCAGCCCCCGCCGCCGTACTGGCGCAGGCCGAGGAAGCCGCCGCGCTGGCCGAGCGGATCGCTGCCGAACTCGAGTATGTCGGCGTGCTCGCCTGCGAGTTCTTCGTCGGTGCGGAAGGCCCGGTGTTCAACGAGATGGCGCCACGCGTCCACAATTCGGGACATTGGACGATCGAAGGCGCCGAATGCTCGCAGTTCGAAAACCACATCCGCGCGATCTGCGGGCTGCCGCTCGGCGCGACGACGCTGACCGGGCGTGAAGCGACGATGGAGAACCTGATCGGTGACGATGCCGATCGCTGGGCGGAGCTGTTGGCCGAACCGGGCGCGCATCTCCACCTCTACGGCAAGGGCACCGCACGGCCGGGGCGGAAAATGGGTCACGTGACGCGCGTGGTGCGCTGAAGCCTTTCCAGCCCCGGCCCCAGCCCCAGCCCCAGCCCCAGCCCCAGCCCCAGCCCCAGCCCCAGGCGCTTCCAGTTTCCGCTCGCCCTGAGCGAAGTCGAAGGGTGTGCCCAACGCGATGATGCTTCGATTTCGCTCAGCACGAACGGTTTAATGGCGGCCACGAGTGCCTCATCGCGATATAATTTAGCGCAGGAAAAATGGTGCCCGGAGACGGGGTCGAACCGCCGACACTGCGATTTTCAGTCGCATGCTCTACCAACTGAGCTATCCGGGCACGTCCGGTTTGGGACCGGAGAAGCGTCCGACCTTGCGATCGGAAGGGCGCGTTTAGTCGGGGTCTTCGGCGGTGTCCAGCCCCGTTTGCGAGATTGGGCGGCCGGGAATGCGATAGCCTTCGCCGAGCCACTGCAACAGGTCGCGGTCGCGGTGGCGACTCGAGCAGAACGGCTTGTACTCCGGCACCGCGGGCTGATCGCAGATCGGGCATTTGACGGTCGGCATCAGGTGCTCTCCAGTTCGTGGACGACGCCTGTATGGCGCGCGAGTTCCGCCAGCCATGCCGGGCGCGCCATCAGGCGGGCATGGACGCTGGCGGGCAGGGTGTGGCGGCGCGATGCGGTCGGCGGCGTGCGTTCGAGGGTGCGGAGCGTCGCGCGGACCGCGGCGCCGACCGGATCGCTGCGCAGTATCTCGGGGATCGATGCGCGGGGCCGGGGTCGGACGATCTGCAGGAAGCCGAAGCCGTTCATCGCGGTGCGCTCGAACGGCTGCGGGAGCGATTCGTCGATCGCGGTGGCGACGGCGGTGCGCTGTGCCTTGCCCTGCAGCGTCGGGAAATCGATCCCGATCGAGCCGCCGATACCGTGACGGCGGATCGCCTTTGCGACGGCCCGCGCGGCGGCGAGCGCGAGCACGTCCAGCGGTGGCGCGCCGTCGACATCGAACAGCGTCATAGCAGGCGTCGGCGACAGGCGGAGCGCGCCGAGCGGGAAGACGATCTCGCCGCTCAGGGCCTCGTCAAGCAGTTCGGACCAGCCGGCCGCCTCCAGCGCGTCGGGTTCGTGCGCGCGGGGGCTGCGGACGGGCAGCCCGGTCGCGACCAGCCGCTCGTACAGTGTCGGCGCGGGGCAGGGGGGCAGATCGGTCGGGACCGCCTTGGCGAGCTTGGCGCGACCGGCTTCCGGCAGCGCCTCGCGGACGATCTCGACGGTCAGGCTGGCGCCTTGCGTGATGCCGACGGGGAGATGGTTGATCAGCGCCTCGCCGCCGTTGAGCACGACGCGGCCACGGCGGCCCGGCAACAGCTCCACGAGCCGCGCGCGGGTGACAAGGCCGACCTTCAGCGTGCTGCCGTCGTCCAGCTCGATCGCCGCTTCGAGGATCGCGTCGTCATCTACCAGCGCCGCGCGCGCCTCGCCGATACCGGCTTCGTAGAGCCAGGCCGGCCCCGTTTCAGGCAAGCGCGACGCCCGCGGTCTTCAGCAGCGCGCGCGTTTCGAACAGCGGCAGGCCGACGACGCCCGAATGGCTGCCCGACAGGAACCGCACGAACGCCTCCGCGCGGCCCTGGATTGCATAGCCACCAGCCTTGCCGAGCCCTTCGCCACACGCGAGATACTCGTCAATCTCGGCAGGCGAGAGCGGCTTGAAGGCGACGATCGTATCGGCGATCCGGGTGCGCACCTTGCCGGTAGCGTCGATCACGCAGACCGCGGACAGGCAATGATGGCGGCGTCCCGACAGCTTGCCGAGCAGGTCGCGCTGGACGTCGAGCGTGTCGGCGGGCGGCAGGATGCGGCGGCCGAGCGCGATCGTGGTGTCGCCGGCGAGGACGATCTCGCCCTCGGCCCGCACAACCGCGCTCGCTTTCTCGACCGCGAGGCGGAGCGCATAGACGCGCGGCGGCTCGGCCTTGCGCGGGCTCTCGTCGATGTCGGGGGATGCCACGCGCGACGGCACGACGCCGAGCCGCCCGAGCAGGTCGCGGCGGCGGGGCGAGGAAGAGGCTAGAACCAGCATTGGTGCCTCGTCATGAAAGGCGGCGAGCGCCGAAGCGCCCGCGCTTTGGTATAGAGCAATGGGTGCCGAGCACCCACGGGCTTATTTGAAGCGGTAGGTGATGCGACCCTTGGTCAGGTCGTACGGCGTGAGTTCGCACAGCACCTCGTCGCCGACCAGCACGCGGATGCGGTTCTTGCGCATCTTGCCGGCGGTGTGACCGAGAATCTCGTGGTCGTTTTCGAGCTGGACCCGGAACATCGCGTTGGGGAGCAGTTCCACCACGCGGCCGCGCATCTCGAGCAGTTCTTCCTTGGCCAAATATAATCTCTGAATTGGGGGAATTTCGGGACGAGCGCCCTTACCGCAGGTTCGCGAAAAAGGAAAGCACGGCCGAACCGCGGTCACCGGCCCTGTGCCCGTGCCCGCGTGCGTGGTTATGATATCGTCGTTCTACGGGATGGAAACAAGGGAGCAGACCGTCGTCATCCCCGGCGGAGGCGGGGACCCATATCCTCTCCGGTCCGTAAAGTATCGTACGGCCAGCCAATAGGGCTTCCCGCCTTCGGGGGAATAGCGGGAGTGAGGTCATAAAGCGTCACAACAGGCTGGGCTGGTTTGCCGTCGCCTCGCGCGCGGCCCGGCGGAAAGCGGCGCGGTCGACATTGGGGATGCGCGGTCGCTTGCCCTGGAACAGGTCGGCGAGCGTCAGGATCTGGAGCTTCGGGAAGGTTTCGTCGACACCGGCGCGGTAGATGCCGACCGCGGCGGCGCGGCGCTCCATCTCGCGCGTCGGCTTGGCGTTCATGATGAGGATGCCGATCGGCGCCTTCTCGCGCGCGATCGTCGCGGCGAGCGTCTCGACCATCGCGTTATCCGGGTTCAGCCCGCCCTTCACCGACACGATCGCGCGGTGCGTGACCATCTTGCCCGCCGCGACATCATGGTCGTAGAAGTAGATCAGCCCGTCGATCCCCCCGTCCGCGCCCTTCTTGCGGCCGCCGAACGGCAGTGCGTCGACCATCGAGACCGCCCACCACTGGAACTGGTATTTGTCGCGCAACGCCAGGTCGTAGGCGGAGGCGAGGTCCTTCGGCGTCCCCTCGACCGTGAAGGTCACGGCGGGGAACGCGTCCTTCATCCGCTTCTCGATCAGCGAGATGGCGAGATGCGTCACGTCGATGCCGATCCATTGTCGCTTGAGCTTCTCCGCGGCGTGGACCGCGGTGCCGCAACCGCAGAACGGGTCGAGCACGACGTCGCCTTCGTTCGACGATGCCGCGATGATCCGTTCGAGCAACGCCACCGGCTTCTGCGTCGGATAGCCGAGGCGCTCTTTCGAGACGGGTGCGATGATCGGGATCTCCCACACGTCGTTCATCGCGACGCCCAGCGAGGCCCCGGACTCCTGCGTCGGGTTGCGCGTCCCGTCGGCGGCGAACGTCACCTTCTGCATCGCGCCCTTCCACCGTTTCAGCGAACTCACCGATGGCGGCACCGTCAGCGTGTTGAACAGGTTTCCGGTCTCGCTCTTGGTGTAGAACAGCAGGCAGTCGTGCATCCGCTGGAACCGGTGCGAGATCGACGGCCAGCGGCGATAGCTCCAAATGATCTCGTTCTGGAAATGGCGCTTGCCGAAGATCGCGTCGAGCAGCAGTTTCAGGTAATGGCTCGCGGTCGGATCGCAGTGGAGGTACAGGCTGCCGGTCGGCTTCAGCACGCGGTGCAGTTCGAGCAGTCGCACCGCCATCATCGCCAGATACGCCATCATGTCGTTGTCGCCGAGGAACCCGCGCATCGCGTTGAGCAGGTCGAACGCCTTGGTGCTGCCGCTGCGCGCGACCTGGTCGAAGGCGTCCTCCGCGCTCTCGTTCCAGTGCCAGGTGTCCTCGAACGCCTCGATCTGCGCGTTCGACGACTTGCCGTCGGGTTCCTTGAACAGGATGCCGTAGTTCGCGTTCGAATTGAACGGCGGGTCGAGATAGATCAGGTCGACGCACTCGTCGCCGATCTCCTTGCGGAGGACGGCGAGATTGTCGCCGTAGAAAAGGTGATTCTCGGGACGGTTCCGCATCGCCGGAGGATGCGGGGAGAACCCGGCATCCGTCCAAGCGAGATGCATCCGTAGTCGGTGGATTGGGTCCGTTGCGGAGCAATCTACCGGCGCATGCGGAACCGCCCGCTAGGCCGGATTATACTTTGCGAGAAACGCACCCATGGCTTTCAGGAATTCCAGCCGGTCCTCGGCGCGCGTGAAATGATGATCGCCCAGTGGCTGTTCGATATACTCGTACGGCTTGCCGGCTTCCTTCAGCGCGGCGACCATCATCCGCGATTGCTTCACCGGCACCCGCTTGTCCTCCTTGCCGTGCAGGATGAGGATCGGGATCGAGAAGGTCTGCGCGCCGAACCGTGGCGACACGCTGCGATAGTCCGGGGCCTGCTTCTTCAGCCAGTCGCTCCGCGTCTTGCCGTACAGGAACTTGCCGTCATAGCGCTGCATCGCCTGCAGGTCGGAGACGCCGGCATAGGAGATCGCGCATCGATACAGCGATCCGCTTCGCTCCGCCGCGCGCATCGCCGCATAGCCGCCATAGGAGGCGCCGGCCATGCACACGCGCTTCGGATCGGCGATGCCTTCCTTCGCGAGGTGGGTGATCGCGTCGTCGAGATCGTCCTGCATCTTCAGGCCCCATTGCCCCTCGCCGAGCTTGGCGAACGCGGTGCCATAGCCCGACGATCCCCGGTAATTGGGCTGGACGACGGCATAGCCGGTCTCGGCCAGATACTGCGTCCACCAGTCCCAGTCCTCCGAATCGCGCGCGAACGGCCCGCCGTGCGGCAACACGATCAGCGGCAGGTTCTTGGGGGTGTGCCCGCGCGGCAGCGTCAGCAGCGCCTCGACCTCGACGCCGTCGCGCGCCTTGTACCGGATCGTCGATACCGGCGACAGGATCCGCGCCTTCAACGCGTCGTTCTGCCACGCAAAGCGCTGCATCGTGCCATTCGCGGTATCATAGAAATACAGCGCGCCCGCCTGCGACGGCGATCCGACCGTGACCAGGAACTTGGTCCGGCTTCGATCCCAGGATACGATACGCGCGCGCCGTTCGCCGACCGCCTTGTCGATCGCCGCCTGGACCTCCTTCAGGACCGGGTTCATCCAGACGATATGGTCGAAGCGATCGGTGACGGTGACGCCGTCGATATCGTCGCCGCTCGCATTCTCGACCACGCCGTCGATATCGTACCGGTCCGCACCGTACAGTTTCTTGCCGAGTTTGAGATCGGGCAGCGAGACCTCGTAGATCTCGTCCCGCCCGCCTGAATCATCGGTCGCGATCGCGGTGCCGTCGGCGCGGAAGGTGAGCGGCACGACGATGTCGTCACGCCCGCCGCGCGCGATGATCTTGAACGGGGCCGCGTTGGTCGGGCGGTACAGCAATGCCGCCTTGCGCGTGTCGTCGTCATAGCGATAGCCCATCCGCACGACGCCCGCGCCGTCGGCATACCAGTTGAAGACGTTGGCCTGGCTGCCCGCGACGGTCTTGGTCCGGCCGGTGGACAGGTCGACCTCGGTGACCTGCGGATACCATTCGCTTTCACTCTCGATCCCGGTCTGCCGCGACAGGAGGATGCGCGGCGTGCCGTCGCGTGCGCCCCACAACACGTCGTCGGCTCGGATACCCGAATGCGTCCAGTCGATCCGGTTGACCTTGGTCATGTCGGCCTTGATGCCCAGGGTCCGGGTGATGTAGATTTCCTCGCCGTACAGCACGTCCTGCGATCCGACGCCGACCGCCAGCCAGTCGTCGCCGACCCAGCGCCACCAGTTGATGTCGACGGTCTCGCCGGCCGCGAGCGCCTTGGGCTTCTGGCCGTCGAACAGCGACGAAACGACCAGCACCTGGCGGCCGCCCACCGCCATCTTCGCCGCGATCCGCGTCCCGTCGGGCGAGAGTTTCGGCGTATCCATGCCCGGCAGCCGGGCGAACGTCTCGACCGGGACGGGGCCGGTCGCGGGTGCGGTGGCGGCAAGGGTAGCAGGCTTGGCCGATGTCGGCGCTGCGATCTGAGTTTGCGCGGCGACGAACGCCGGGATCATCGCACCAGCCAGCAGACCGTTACGCCACATACGCCAAGTCATCGATACTCTCCCCTCGGCCATCCCCCGACGACCGTTGCGCCAAGAGTATCGCGTTCGGTTCCGGAGGCAAGGGGCTGGCGTGATCGAGCCAATGTGCGGTCATGCCGGCGCGGTTCCCCCGCAGAGGCGGGGGCCGAGGCGGGAGGCTGGGGTAACGAGGTTTCGTTCGTCGTCACATCCAGCTCTCGACCAAGCCCCGGCCCGCGCCGGGGACCGGTCGTGGATTAGCCGACGCCACCCCCCGCGAGCGCCGCCAGCAACAGCAAGGCGACGATGTTGGTGATCTTGATCATCGGGTTCACCGCAGGGCCGGCGGTATCCTTGTAGGGGTCACCCACCGTGTCGCCGGTGACCGCGGCCTTGTGCGCCTCGGAGCCCTTGCCGCCGTGATTGCCGTCCTCGATGTACTTCTTCGCATTGTCCCACGCGCCACCGCCGCTCGTCATCGAGATCGCGACGAACAGGCCGGAGACGATGACACCCAGCAGCATCGCACCGAGCGTAGCAAACCCCGATGCCTGCCCGGCGACCGCGGTGATGATGAAATACACCGCGATCGGCGACAGTACCGGCAGCAACGACGGCACGATCATCTCGCGGATCGCGGCCTTGGTCACCAGATCGACCGTCCGTGCGTAATCGGGACGGCTGGTGCCGAGCATGATGCCGGGATTGTTGCGGAACTGCTCGCGGACTTCCTCGACGACCGCACCGGCCGCGCGGCCCACCGCGGTCATCCCGAACGCCCCGAATAGATAGGGGAGCAGTGCGCCGAGCAGCAGCCCGACGATGACGTATGGATTGGACAGGCTGAAATCGACCGTGACGTCGGGGAAATACGTCGCGAGATCGGTGGTATAGGCGCCGAACAACACGAGCGCGGCCAAGCCCGCCGAGCCGATCGCATAGCCCTTGGTAACCGCCTTGGTGGTGTTGCCGACCGCGTCGAGCGCATCGGTCCGCTGGCGCACGTCGTCGGGCAGGCCGGCCATCTCGGCGATGCCGCCGGCGTTGTCGGTGACGGGACCATAAGCGTCCAGCGCGACCACCATCCCGGCCTGGGCGAGCATTGCGGTCGCGGCGAACGCAATACCGATGATCCCGGCCAACTGGTACGCGACGATGACGGCGACGACGATGACCAGCGTCGGCAGCGCGGTAGACTCGAGGCTGATCGCCAGGCCCTGGATGACGTTGGTGCCGTGGCCGGTTTCGGAGGCTTTCGCGATCGACTGGACCGGGCGGTGGTTGATGCCGGTATAATATTCGGTGATCCACACGATCAACCCGGTCACGACCAGCCCGATCATCATCGACCAGAACAGATCCATGCCGGTGAAGCTCTGCGTCAGCGACGGCGCCGCCTGCGTGGTCAGGTCGTCGCTGGCGGGATCGAGAAAGCCGGCTCCGCCGATCACGCGGTTGAGGTCGCCGAGCACGTATGTGGTGGCGAGATAGATTGCCGGGATCGACAGGATCGTCGACGTGAAGAACCCCTTGTAGAGCGCCCCCATGATGGTGCCGCCACCGAGCCGGACCATGTAGGTGCCGATGATCGAGGTGACGATACACACCCCGCCGACCAGCAGCGGGAGCGTCATCAGCCGCATCAGCTCCGCCCCGCTCGCCTGGATCAGCAGCGCGATCGAGATCATCGTGACGCCGAGTGTGACGACATACGTCTCGAACAGATCGGCGGCCATCCCTGCGCAATCGCCGACATTGTCGCCGACATTATCCGCGATCACCGCGGGGTTGCGGGGGTCGTCCTCGGGGATGCCCGCCTCGACCTTGCCGACCAGATCCGCGCCGACGTCCGCCGCCTTGGTGAAGATGCCGCCGCCCAGTCGCGCGAAGATCGAGATCAGCGATGCGCCGAACGCGAGCGCGGTGAGCGCTTCGACGATGATCCGGTCGTTGGGCGCATGGCCTGCGGGACCGGTGAGGTACCAGAAGAACGCGCTGATCGCGAGCAGGCCTAGACCCGCTACGAGCATGCCGGTGACCGCGCCCGATCGGAACGCCATCGTCAGGCCCGCCTGCAAAGACGTGCGCGCGGCCTCGGCGGTGCGGACGTTCGCGCGCACCGATATATTCATGCCGACATACCCGGCGACCCCCGACAACACCGCGCCGATGACGAAGCCGATCGTCGAGATATAGCCCAGCGTGACGAACAGGATCACCGCGACGATGACGCCGACGATCGCGATCGTGGTGTATTGCCGCCCGAGATAGGCCTTCGCGCCCTCCTGGATGGCGGCGGCGATGTCCTGCATCTTCTCGTTGCCGGGGGAGGCGGCGAGCACCTGTCGACTGGTGACGAAGCCATACAGGACGGCGATGACGCCGCAGATCATGGCCAAATAGACGGTCGTCATACGGCGCTATCCCTCTTTCAGTTCCTCTCCGGTCCCGACTTTGCCGAGTCCCGATGCACCAAGCCTATCAGTGCGGGGGCATTGCGCAAGCTATCCCCGGTGGCGGTGTTCGTAGCCGAGACTGTCGGGAAGCGGGACGGGCACGCCCGCATCGTGCAGCATGAGCCCGGCACCGGCCGAGAACATGCCGACCCGCGTCGCGTTGCTGGCGAACCCCTCGGGTGCGGCGAACAGGAGCTGATAGTCGTCGCCGGCCGTCGCGGCCGCGAGCCGGTCGCCGGAAAAGGCGCGATACGCGTCCGATAGCGGAATGCGCGCAAGGTCGACAGTGACCGCCAAGCCGCTGGCGAGCGCCATCCGGGCGGCGTCGATGAGCAGCCCGTCGGAGACGTCCATCATCGCGTGGACGTGCGGTGCGAGCACGCGGCCATCGGCGAGTCTCGGCTGGGGACGGCGGTACGCGGCGAGCAGCGCCGCCGGCCCGTCCTTGCCGAGCGCGAGCCCCGCGCCGGCATCGCCGATCGTGCCGGTGACGTACAGCGCATCGCCGTCTCGCGCGCCGTTGCGTGCCGGGGCAGCCGCACTGCTCCCGAACGCGGTAACGGTCAGGATGCGCGGAACGTTCTGGGGAAGCGTCACGGTGTCTCCACCGATGATGCACGTGTCGAATGTGGTCAGGACCTCGGCCAGACCTTCGAGGAACGCGCGGTCCCATACGTCGTCGCCGAGCGGGTAGTTGAGGAGGATGCCCTCGGGCGTCGCACCCTTGGCGGCAAGGTCGGAGAGATTGGTGGCGACCAGCTTCCAGGCGACGTCCTGCGCAGGATCGGTCGGAAGGAAATGCACGCCCTCGACCAGCGTGTCGGTCGTGACGACGAGTGGGCCAACGTCGAGCAGCGCGGTGTCGTCGGCCAAGCCACGCGCCGCCGGATGAAGCGGGAGCTTACGAAGTGCAGCAACGAACTCGGCTTCGGTCACTCTACTGCTCCCTCTCCCCTCCGGGGAGAGGGCTGGGGTGAGGGGCTGTTCCGGGCGAAGCACTGCTTGGCGACCCCTCTCCCCGACCCTCTCCCCGGAAGGGAGAGGGAGTCCGTCAGGCCCGCACGTCCTTCGCGATCGCATCGAGCAAGCCATTCACGAACCCGGACTCGCGCTTGTCGTAGAACGCATGCGCCACATCGACATACTCGCTGATGACCGCTGCGACCGGCACGTCCTGGCGCGCCAGCAACTCATAGGTCCCAACCCGGATGATCGCCTTCATCGGCTTGTCGAGCCGGGCGAGCGTCCAGCCCTTGGCGAGCTTGCCCTCGATCAGCACGTCGATCTCGCCCGCGCGCGCGTTGGCGCCCGAGACCAGGTCGTCGAAGAAATCGACATCGGCCTCGGCATATTCGACGTCCTCGATCGTCGCGCCGAGCCGGTGCTGGTGGAATTCGTTCAGCAGGACGGGCATCGCGGTGCCCTCCATCTCGTGCTGGTAGGTCGCCTGGACGGCGGCGAGGCGAGCGGCGGCACGCGCCTTGGTGCGGGGGGCGGTTCGAGTCATAAGCGGTTGCCTGTAGGCGCGGGGGCGTTGCGTGTCAGCCCTTTGCGTTTCGCGTGGAACGGGAAGAAGGTTGGTTCACGCGGAGGCGCGGAGGCGCGGAGATGTTACGTGCGGCGCAGCCGCTTCGATCTCTTCATCCGCCGATGATTGAAGGGCTGCTACGCGGCAAGGTCGACACCTCCGCGTCTCCGCGCCTCCGCGTGAACAAATCTAACTGTTGAGCCGCAACCGCAAAGCCACCGATTTCGCGTGCGCAGGCAAGCCCTCGGCGTTCGCCAGCGCGACTGTGGCAGGGCCGAGCTCGCGCAACGCGGCTTCGTCGAGCGCGAGGAAGCTGGTGCGCTTCATGAAGTCGAGCACCGACAGCCCGGACGCGAACCGCGCGCGACGGCCGGTGGGGAGGACGTGGTTCGGCCCAGCGACGTAATCGCCGATCGCCTCGGGAGTGTAGCGGCCGAGGAACACCGAGCCGGCATGGCGGATGCGGTCGAAGAATCCCTGCGGATCGGGGATCGCCAACTGGAGATGCTCGGCGGCGAGGCGGTCGACCAACGGAATCGCGTCCGCCAGCGTGTCGACGACGATGATCGCGCCGTTATTGTCCCACGCGACACGTGCGACGGCCTCGGTGGCAAGCTCGCGCAACTGACGGTCGACGGCATCCGCGACCTTGTCGGCGAACGCGGCATCGTCGGTGAACAGGATCGACTGCGTCGACGGGTCGTGCTCGGCCTGGCTGAGCAGGTCGGCGGCGGTCCATTCGGGATCGTTCAGGGCATCCGCGACCACGACGATCTCGCTCGGCCCCGCGACCATGTCGATGCCGACCACGCCGTAGACCTGACGCTTGGCCTCGGCGACCCAGGCGTTGCCGGGCCCGGTGACGACGTCGACCGGCGTGATCCGGCCCGCGCCATACGCCAGCGCCGCGACCGCCTGCGCACCGCCGACGCGCCATACTTCGTCGACGCCGGCAAGATGCGCGGCGGCGAGGACCAGCGGGTTGATCTGTCCGTCGGGCGTAGGCGTCACCATCGCGAGACGGCCGACGCCGGCGACCTTGGCGGGGATCGCGTTCATCAGCAGCGACGACGGGTATGCGGCGCGTCCGCCGGGGACGTAGATGCCGGCGGCGTCGACCGGCAACCACCGCGCGCCGAGCCGGACGCCGGCGGAGTCGACCGAGTCGCTGTCGAGCGGTCGCTGTTTCTCGTGATACGCACGGATCCGGGTGGCGGCGAGTTCGAGCGCGGTGCGCAGATCGGGATCGAGCGCGTCGAATGCGGCCTTGCAGTCGGCGGCGTCGATCTGCCAGCCGGTGGTCTCGAGATCGTGGCGGTCGTGCTTCTGCGTCAGGTCGCGGAGCGCGGTTTCGCCCTCGCGACGCACCGCGGCGATGATCGCGGCGACGTCCTGCGTGACGCTTGCGTCTGACTCGCGGCGGTCTTCGACAAGGGCCGTGAAGCGGTCCGCGAAGTCTGCGTCGGTTGTGGAAAGGCGAATCACATTCCCCTCCCGCTTGCGGGAGGGGTCAGGGGAGGGGCTGTAATAGCCGCGGGCGTTACGCTGGAGGACAGCAAGCCCTCCCCCGACCCCTCCCGCAAGCGGAAGGGGAGCAGAAGGTTGACACTCATGCCGCGATCTCCTGCGCTTCGACCGCGCGGCGGAACGCCTCCACCAGCGGCACGACGCGGCTGCGCGTCTTCATCGCGGCGCGGTTGACCACCAGGCGGCTCGTCACTTCCATGATAGTCTCCACCTCGACCAGGCCGTTTTCCAGCAACGTCCGCCCCGACGACACGAGATCGACGATCCGCGGCGCCAACCCCAGGGTCGGCGCCAGCTCCATTGCCCCGTTCAGCTTCACGCACTCCGCCTGCACGCCCCGGGCCGCGAAATGTGCCGCCGTGACATGCGGATATTTGGTCGCGACGCGGACGTGGCTCCAGCCGCGCGGATCGTCCTTCGCGGCCATCTCTGCCGGCTCGGCCACCGACAGCCGGCAATGACCGATGCCGAGATCGACCGGCGCGTAGAGTTCCGAATAGCCGAACTCCGCGATCACGTCCGATCCGACGATACCGAGTTGCGCCGCCCCGTGCGCGACGAAGGTCGCGACGTCGAACGCGCGCACCCGGATCAGCGAGATCGCCGGATCGTTGGTCGCAAAGCGCAGCGCACGGCTGTTTTCGTCGGAGAACGCCGCCTCGGGATGCACCCCGGCGCGCGCGAGCAGCGGCAGGGCCTCGGCGAGGATACGTCCCTTGGGGACGGCGATGATGATCTGGGTATCTGGCACGTGCCGGGCTTTACGGGTCGGGCTTGGCGGGTGCAACACTGCGCGCATGGCCGATGAAACCGCGAACCGCGAAAGCTTCCACATCCAGGCGGGCTATTGCACCGCGATGGACGCGCCGATCACCGCACGCGTCTGCACCGCGCTGGCGACAGCGCTCGATCGGGAGAGCGACACCGGGCGAAAAGTGCTCGACTGGCCGGGCGAGCCGGTCGCGGACGCGCTGGCGTTGCGGCTGGTGGGCGGGCTGCACGCGCTCCACCGGGCCGGGGTCGATCCGCGATTGTCGGCCGTGTTCTCCGGGCAAGATACCGATCCCGCCTCTGTCGGTGCCACACTGAAGGCAACGCTCGTCGCGCACGACGCAGCGTTGCTGCCGTGGCTAGACGGGCCGCCGCAGACCAACGAGGCGGGCCGGTCGGCGGGGTTGATGACCGGGCTGCTGCATCTCGCGCAACGCTATGGGCCAAGGATCGAAGTGATGGAGATCGGCTCGAGCGCCGGGCTGAACCTCTTGGTCGACCGCTATCGGTTCGATCTGGGCGGCGTGATGGTCGGGCCGGTGGATTCGCCGGTAACGATCCGCCCCGAATGGCGCGGTGAAGCGCCACCGCTGGCGCCGGTCGAGATCGTCTCGGCGCGCGGCGTCGATATCCACCCGCTCGATCTCGCGGACCCGGCGGCAGGCGTTCGGCTGGAAGGCTATGTCTGGGTCGACGCGGTCGAGCGGCAGGCGCGGCTGGCCTCGGCGATCGCGATGGTGCGCGGTGGCGGCGTCGATCTGGCGGAGGGCGATGCGGCGGACTGGGTCGAGGCGCGGCTGGCCGAACCGCAGGCCGACGGCACCACGCGCGTGCTGATGCATTCGGTAGTCTGGCAATACCTCCCGCTCGCAACGCGCGAGCGGATCCGGATTGCGATGGACGACGCGGGCGCGCGGGCGTCGGCGGAACGGCCGCTCGGCTGGGTGATGATGGAGCCGAACCGCGATCTTCACCGTCATGAAGTCCGCGTGCGCGGCTGGCCCGGCCAGACGGCGATGGAGCTGGTGGCGCTGACCCACGCACATGGCGCCTGGGTCGAAGGTCTCGCGCCGCCCTATGAAACGCGCGATTACGTCATGCGGCGCGGGGCGTACGAGTCGGAATAGAAAACGGCCCGGGATCGCTCCCGGGCTGCACCTGCTCAGTAGAAGAAGCCGTTGTTGACCTGCACGACGCGACCCGACCGCGTGTCGACGAGGACCACGTCACGGCCGTAGCGGACCCAGCGCTGATAGCCATAGGCCGGGCGCGACAGGCGATAGGTCTGGTAGTCGTTGACCCAGTAGTTGCGGCCGTAATAGGCGGGCGCGAACCGGTAGCCGACGGTCACCGGACGATAGCGATAGCCGCGCGGGCCAGCATAAGCGGGGCGGCGATAGACGTCGCCGTGCGTGCGGCGATAGTCGCGCCAATCCTCGCGGCGCTCCTGGCGATCCTCGCGCAGTTCCTGGCGGGCTTCGCGCACATCGCCGCGGTCGCCGTTGCGGCGGGCACGATCGAGCTCGCGTCGGTCCTGGCGAACTTCGCGGCCATCTCGACGGACTTCGCCATAGCTCTGCGCGGTGGCCATGGTCGGGAGAAGGGTGGCGGCGGCAACGGCCGCAAGGATGATCTTTCGCATGGTGGCTCTCCTGTGTTCGACGCCGTTCCCGGCGGCATGAGAGAGGTTCTGCACCCGCCCGGCTGAACGCTTTCCGAATGCGGTGGTCAGGATTCAGACAGGTGCTCAGGCCCCCCTAAACCCTCGCCTCGAACCCCCGCTCTAAACCCTCTCCCGTCATCCCAGCGAAAGCTGGGATCTCCCGGTTCGAGTTACGACCTCCACCACAACCAGATCCCAGCTTCCGCTGGGATGACGGAAGCGAGGCACGATCGCAACCGCCGCAACCGCCGGGACCTTCAGACACCCCATCTTCGCATCGCGGCGAGCACCGCCGGCGCGTTCTCCCACGGCACGAAATGCCCGGCGTCGACCTTGTCGATCGTCAGGTCCGGCACATACTCGGCGAGATCGAGCTGGCTCGGCAGCAACGCGATGTCCTTCATGCCCCAGATCACGAGGACCGGCATCCGCGTCGGTGGGAACGGTGCGTCGAGAAACGCGGGGCGGGGCGGGGTCTCGTCGATCGCGGGCACGACGATCGCGCTCGCGCGATACCAGTTGAGCATCGCCGTGATCGCGCCCGGTTGCGACCACTCATCGAGATAGGAGGCCTTGTCGTCGTCCATCGCGGCGAGATCGATATGCTTGGCGAAACTCGTGTCGAAGAACTGCGACAGGCCGATCGAGTCGATATAGTTTTCGAGGCCGGTGCCGCGGAAAGCGCGGATATATTGGCTGGCGGCGCGCTGCGCTGGATCGTCGAACATCGTCCGCTGGAAGACCAGCGGGTGCGGCGCATTGATGATGACGAGCTTTGCGATGCGTTCCGGGTGGCGGAGTGCTGCCATCCACGCGACGGCGCCGCCCCAGTCGTGGCCAACGAGCGTGAAGCGGTCGATTTCGAGATGATCGGCGAGCGCGATCAAGTCGGAGACGATCTTGTCGGGGGTGTAGCTGTCGACGCCCTCGGGTTTCGAAGACCGCGCGAACCCGCGCTGGTCGGGGGCGACGACATAGTGATCGCGGGCGAGGTCGGGGGCGATGTCGCGCCAGGTGCGGTGCGATTCTGGGAAACCGTGGAGGAGGATGACGGGCGGCATGGCCGGGTCTCCCCTGATCGCGACGTCGAGGTCGATCCCGGTGGACAGTGTGATGCGTTGCAGGTCCGTCATCATTCCCCTCCCGCTTGCGGGAGGGGTTAGGGGAGGGCCTACCCGTCACGCTGCCACCGATCATGCCCTCCCCCGACCCCTCCCGCAAGCGGGAGGGGAGCCGGTTACGGATAGCTCACGGTCTTCGGCACCGCGGGGATCTCGATCCATTCCTTCTCGTCGCCGGGCACTTTCGGAAAATTCCCCGCATTCCAGTCCCGCTTCGCCTGTTCGATGCGGTCCCGGCTGGAGCTGACGAAGTTCCACCAGACATGGCGCGGCGTCGTGAACGCATCGCCGCCGCACAGCATCGCGCGGCCGCCCGTCGCCGAGCGCAGCGTCGCGGAGATACCAGGGCGCAGCACGTAAAGCACCTGCGGCTCAAGCGACACGCCCTCCAGCGTAGCCTCGCCCATCGCGAGATAGATCGCGCGTTCCTCCGCCGCCGCATCGATCGGCACGCTCGCGCCGGGATCGAGCGCGATGTCGGCGTAGATCGTTCCCGAATAGGTCGTGGTCGGCGCGGTCTGGCCCCAGAGGCTCCCCATGATGATCCGCGAGCGTGCGCCGTGCGCCTCGATCGTCGGCAACTGCGCCTTGGTGACATGCTCGAACGCCGGGTCGATCTCTTCGACCGCCTCGGGCATCGCCAGCCAGGTCTGGATTCCCGACAGGTTCGGCCCCTCGGCGCGTTCATCGCCGGGCGAGCGTTCGGAATGGACGATGCCGTGGCCCGCGGTCATCAGATTGACCGCACCCGGCTCGATCCGCGCCTCAGTCCCCAGCGAATCGCGGTGATCGATCGCACCGTCGAACAGGTATGTGACCGTCGACAGGTTGATGTGCGGATGCGGGCGGACGTCGATGCCCTGGCCGACCTCGAGATGCGCCGGGCCCATCTGGTCGAAGAACAGGAACGGGCCGACCATCGTCCGTTCCTTGTTCGGCAACGTGCGGTGGACCTTGAAGCCGCCGAGATCGTGCGTCGACGGCAGGATGGTCTGGAGGACGAAATCGTCGAGCATGCGCGTTATCCCTTGGCAGGTTCCGTGGCGTCGAGGAGTTCGACCAAGTCTGCGGGATAGAGCGTTTCGTCATGCGCGACGATGTCGTTTCGGGAAAACCAGCGGTGACCGACGAGCAGTTGCTTCTCCTGTTCGGTAAGACTGCCCGCCTTCACCTCGCAGGTGTCGACGTCGATCCGGAAATAGCGTTCGTCGGCGGTGACCTCGACGCCTTCGAAGGTTCGGAAGTCGACGACGCGGCGCGCGACTTCCGGGCCGCAGTCGATGTCGAGGCCGACTTCCTCCCAGAGTTCGCGGCGTGCGGCGGCGGCGTAGCTCTCGCCCGGGTCGACCGCGCCGCCGGGGGTGCACCAGAGTGGTGCGCGGTCGGTGGGGGTGAAGCGGAACATCAGGACGCGGTCCTGGCCGTCGACAAGGAGAATGCGCGCGGCTGGGCGTGGAGTGCGCTCGCTCATCGATCCTCCCCCGCCAGGGGGAGGTGGCAGGCATAGCCTGACGGAGGGGGAGGACACGAAACGATGGTGGGCCGCCTACCGCCCCCTCCGTCTCGCTGCGCGATCCACCCCCCCCTGGCGGGGGAGGATCGAAGGTGCATCATTCGGCATCCAGTTCGGGATAGG
>JAYVRZ010000268.1:0-7673 GCA_043775965.1 Sphingomonas sp. | reverse complement strand
ATCGACGGGAAGATTGAGGGCCATGACCCCCTTATAAGCTCAACCAATCAAGCAAGTGAGCAAATCTATATTGAATGGGTAGGAGTTAAGCTGTCCTTTGTCGTTAGCCCGCTGGCATGCCGCCGGCGCTGGAGACGACATGGCCACGCTCCTGCCCCATGACGACGCGAGACGGCCGCTCCTTTCGCGCATCGGCGGAGCACGCTGGGTATCGCCCCTGGTCCTGCTGTTGCTTTGGGAGATCGGCGCGCGCACCGGCCTGATTCCGGCGCGGACACTCGCCGCGCCCTCGGCAGTGCTGGCGACGATGGGCGAGATGATCGCCTCGGGCGAGCTTGGGCACAACGTGCTCGTGTCGCTTGGTCGTGCAGGCGTCGGGCTGGCGATCGGCGTGTTGGTCGGCGGCCTACTGGCGATCGTCGCCGGACTTTCCCGTCGCGGCGAAGCGGCGATCGACTCGCCCGTCCAGATGCTGCGGACCTTGCCGACGCTGGCGCTGACGCCGTTGTTCATCGTCTGGTTCGGGATCGGCGAAACGCCGAAGATCGTGCTGATCGCGGTGGCTACGACGTTCCCGGTCTACCTCAACCTCTATAATGGCATTCGCGGCGTCGATGCGCGGCTGATCGAGGCGGCGCGGGCGTTCGGCCTGTCGCGCGCTGAGATCGTCCGTCATGTCGTACTGCCCGGCGCCCTGCCCTCGCTGCTGGTCGGCTTGCGCTATGCCCTGTCGATCTCGGTGCTGATCCTGGTCGTCGCCGAACAGATCAACGCGTCGTCCGGTCTCGGCTACCTCATCAATAACGCACGCGATTTCATGCGGACCGACATCATCGTCGTCTGCCTGATGGTATACGCCGCGCTCGGTCTCGGCGCCGATGCAGCGGTCCGACTGATCGAGCGACGCTCGCTCGCCTGGCGCCCGACGATCCTGGAGGCTCGCTCATGACCGCACCGATTCCGTTCCCCACCCGCCCGCAACCCGTCGTCGCGTTGCGCGGCTTCACCCGGCGGTTCGGCAGCGACACCGTCATCGACGGGCTGGACCTCGAGATTGCAGAGGGCGAATTCGTTGCGCTACTCGGCCGCAGCGGATCGGGCAAGACCACCCTGCTGCGCACGCTGGCCGGGCTCGACGGTCCGAGCGAGGGCGAAGTCCGCGTGCCGACCTCACGCGCGGTTGTGTTCCAGGATGCCCGGCTGCTGCCGTGGCAGCGCGTCTGGCGGAACGTGATGCTCGGCCTTGGCGGTCGCGATGCACGCGAGCAAGCGGAAAAGGCGCTGGCCGAGGTCGGGCTCGATCACCGCGCCGATGCCTGGCCGCTGACGTTGTCCGGCGGCGAGGCGCAACGTGCGGCACTTGCCCGCGCGCTGGTTCGCGAGCCGAAGGTGCTGCTGCTAGACGAGCCGTTCGCCGCGCTCGACGCGCTGACCCGGATCCAGATGCACGACCTCATACTCGGCCTGTGGCGGCGTCATCGCCCGGCCGTGCTGCTGATCACGCACGACATCGACGAGGCGATCGCACTGGCCGACCGGGTGCTCGTGCTCGACGGCGGCCGTATCGTCGCCGAGGAACGGATCACCGCCGCCCGCCCGCGCGCACCCGACCCGGCACTCCGACACCGTCTGCTCGCTTCCCTCGGCGTCGCGCCCGCGTCGCTACCGGCCGTTAAGGATGAATGGGCTCACGCCGCCGAATAATCCACTTTCCCTGAAGGAGTTTAGCCATGAGCCAACATCCCGACGCGCTCGAGATCCTCGGCATGATCTCGACCAACTACGCCTCCGAGACGCATGTGCCGACCGGCCCGCAGATCGACCCGAGCTACACCGCGGCGTTTGCGCTCGCACACGAACAGGCCGGTTTCGACCGCATCCTGATCGGCTATCACAGTGCCGCACCCGACGGCTTTCAGGTCGCGGCCTATGTCGCGCAGCACACGACCAGGCTCAAGATCCTGCTCGCCCACCGCCCCGGCGTGATCCAGCCAACCGTCGCCGCACGACAGCTCGCCACGCTCGACCAGTTCAGCGGCGGGCGGCTCGCGGTTCATATCATCTCGGGCGGATCGGACGTGGAACAGCAGCGCGACGGCGACTTCCTGACCAAGGACAAGCGCTATGCGCGTACCGACGACTATCTCGACGTCGTCAAGAAGAGCTGGACGCAGACAACGCCATTTGATCACGACGGTCCCTACTACCAGGTCCGCGACAGCGTCTCGGGCGTGAAGCCGCTGCAAAAGCCGCATATCCCGGTCTTCTTCGGCGGCGCATCGGACGCGGCGGTCCGCGTCGCCGGACGCCATGCCGAGACCTACGCGTTCTTTGGCGAGACGCTCGAGCAGACCGCGGAGATCATCGGCCGGGTGCGCGCCAGTGCCGCCGAGCATGGCCGCCCCGCGCCACGCTTCAGCGTGTCCTTCCGCCCGATCCTCGGGCGCACCGAGGCGGAGGCGTGGAGCCGCGCCGAGCACATCCTGTCCGAAGCGCGCGCGATCAAGGAAACCGGGGCGTCGGTCTTCCGCGGCGCCACGTCGCAGTCGGAAGGCGCGCGGCGACTCCTGGAAACCGCAGCGGGCGGAAAGGTGCGCGACAAGCGGCTATGGACCGAGATCGCCAAGCTGACGGGCGCTCCGGGCAATTCGACGTCACTGGTGGGCACCGGCGATCAGGTGGTCGACGCCCTGCTCGACTATTACGACCTAGGCGTCCGGACCTTCCTGTTCCGCGGCTTCGATCCGCTCGAGGATGCGATCGATTACGGCCGTAACCTGCTGCCGAAGCTGCGCGCCGCGGTCGCCGAGCGCGAACAGCCGCTGGCGGTAGCCGCGGAATGACGTCCGCACACACGCAAGCGGTCGATCGACTGGTCGCGGCGATCGAGACGATCGTCGCCGACCGCGACGAAGCCACCTCGGACGACACGATCGTTGCCCGTGTTGCGGTACCGCTGGCCGCCCTCGTCGCCACCGACGACTGGATCGACCCGGCGTTCGCCGCGCCCGATCCCGACCGCTATCGCCAGTACCTGCTCCACCGCGATCCCGAAAACCGCTTCTCGGCGGTCAGCTTTGTGTGGGGGCCGGGACAGTCGACGCCGATCCACGATCACCGCGTCTGGGGTCTGGTCGGTGTTTTGCGTGGCGCGGAGATCGACCAGCGTTATGCGCGAACCGACGACGGCGCACTTTTTCCGATCGGCGCGCCGGTCCGGCTCGATGCCGGGGCGGTCGCCACGCTGTCCCCCGACACGGGCGACATCCACCGCGTCGCCAACGTCCATGACGACCGCGTATCGATCAGCATCCACGTCTACGGTGCGGATATCGGCAGCGTCGAGCGCGCGACCTATACCGAGGAAGGCGCCGCCAAGCCTTTCGTGTCCGGCTACACCAAACCCGCCAAGGTCGCCGCATGACGCCGCAGGATATCCGCCACGCCTGGCTTGCCCGCAATGAGATCGCGGTGTTCGACCTGCGCGACGAACATGCCTTTGCCAGCGGCCACCCATTGTTCGCCGCGCAGCTTCCGCCGCACCGCATCGCCGTCGAGATCGCGCGCCGGGTACCACGCCGCGCCACGCCGGTCGTCGTCTATGACGGCGAAGACGGCTTGGTCGACGCAGCGATCGCCCAGTTGCGCGCGCTCGGCTACACCGACGTGTCCGCGCTCGACGGTGGCCTCTCTGCCTGGAGGGCGGCCGGCTACGAGCTGTTCGAGGACGTCAATTCCTACAGCAAGGCGTTCGGCGAACTGGTCGAGGCCCGGCGTCATACGCCATCGCTGCCCGCAGCCGACGTCCAGGCGCTGATCGACGAGAAGGCCGACATCGCGATCCTCGATGCGCGCCGGTTCGACGAATATGCGACCATGAGCATCCCGACCGGCACCAGCGTGCCCGGCGCCGAGCTGGTACTCCGCGCCCGCGCCGTCGCGCCCGATCCCGACACGCTGATCATCGTCAACTGCGCAGGACGAACCCGGAGCATCATCGGCACCCAGTCGCTGATCAACGCGAGGCTGCCGAACCGGGTCGTGGCCCTGCGCAACGGCACGATCGGCTGGACGCTTGCCGGGCAGGCACTGGAGCACGGCCAGAGTCGCGACGTCGTGGATATCGACCCCGGCCAGCGCGACGAAGCGCGCATCAACGCGCGATCTGTCGCTTATCGCGCCGGGGTCCGTCACATCGGCCCGGACGATCTGCGCGCGCTCGCGGAGGATCCCAGCCGGACGCTGTACCAGTTCGACGTGCGTACGCCCGCAGAGCATGCCGCCGGCCATCCGCCGGGGTTCGTCGAAGCGCCTGGCGGGCAGCTCGTGCAGGAAACCGATGCGTTCGCGCCGGTGCGCGGCGCGCGCATCGTCCTGGTCGACGATATCGGTCCGCGCGCCGACATGACCGCATCATGGCTCGCGCAGATGGGCTGGGATGTCCTGGTGCTCGACGGCGGCTTCGACGGTGACTCGGGAAACCCGCTGGAAACCGGATCGACCGCGCTCCCGCCCCGCGGACCCGAGGGTCGATACAAGCGGCCTTACGAAGGCACCGACAACGCCGCGGCGGCGATGCAGGCCTATCTCGACTGGGAATACGGCCTCGTCGATCAACTCGCGCGTGATGGCACGCACGGCTTCCACGTGATCTGAGGAGGAATTTCATGACGATCACACTCTATTTCGCACCGAACAGTTCGGCTTTCGCGCCGCTCGTCGCGCTCGAGGAGGCACGCGCCGACTACCGCGCTGTGCCCGTCAGGCTTGCCGCCGGCGAACAGCACGGCGGCGCCTATCGCGCGATCAACCCGCGGGGGCGCGTCCCGACGCTCGTCGTCGACGGCACGCCGATCCCTGAGGTGATCGCGATCCTCGGCTGGATCGCCGACCGCTATCCCGACACCGGACTGTTGCCCGCGGACCCGGTCGAACGGGCGCAGGCCTTTGCACTTATGAGCTGGATCGCCAGCACGGTGCATGTCGCGCTCGCGCAGGTCCGCCGTCCCGAACGCTACGCAGACGATCCTGCGGTCCGCCAAGCGCTCGATGCGCCCGGCCGCGCTGCATTCGCCGTTGCGCTTGCCGAACTCGAAGCACGCTCGATCGCTACATCGTCGCCCTATCTGATCCACGACCGGTTCGGTGTGGTCGATGCGTATGCGCTGGTCGTCCGTCGCTGGGCGGACGGGCTGGGGATCGATCGCGGCAGTTTTCCGAGTTTCGCAGGCCGCACCGATACGCTGTTCGCGCGGCCTTCGGTGCGCCGTGCCCTCGACCACGAGGCGCTCACCCTTGCCGCCGCCGCTTGAAGGACGCCCATGACCGGCTCCGCTCGACCCCCCGACTAGCGCCGCCCACCGCGCCTGAGACCGACACACGACCTCGCGGCAGCCGCAGCGGGGAACGGAGACGCACGTCCGATCAACGGCGGCGCTCCCAGCATTCAGACAGGGACTTCAATGCACGCTCGCCTCTTCCATACAGCCTCTTCGAGCCTCGCCCTCTTGATCGCCGTGACCGCGATCGGACCTGTCAGTGCCGCCGACAAACCGCGCGACCCGGCTCTGCCGGCCGCGACCGAGCCGAAACCCGACGCCGTCCCAGCAGCGCCGACCGATGACATCGTCGTTACCGCCCGCTACAAGAACGAAACGCTGCAGACGGTGCCGATCGCGATCACCGCGCTATCGTCGGCGCAGATCGAGGCGATCGGCGGCCAGACCAGCCTCAAGAACCTCGCAGCGTTCACCCCGAGCGTCAGCATCCAGGGCTTCAGTGGTCGTAACCAGACGATCACAATCCGCGGACTGGGCACCAATTCGGGCGGCACGAACGACGGGCTCGACCAGGGCGTCGGCCTCTATATCGATGGCGTCTACCGACCGCGTACGGGCACGGTCATCAACGATCTGCTCGACGTCGATGGCGTGCAGGTCTTGCGCGGACCCCAGGGTACGCTGTTCGGCAAGAACACCGTGGCGGGTGCGATCGACGTCCGCACCATGCTGCCGACCTTCGCGCCGGAGTTTGCGTCGGACATCACCTACGGCAACTACAACTACATGCGCGCGCAAGCGTCCGCCTCGGGCGGGCTGACCGACACACTGGCGATTCGCCTCAGCGGCCTCGTCAGTGCGCGCGACGGGCTGGTTTACAATACGACGCAGCATAAAGACTGGGACAATTACGAGAACGTCGCAGTCAAGGCCGACCTGCTGTGGAAGCCCAGCAACGCGCTGACCTTCCGCCTGACCGGCGACTATGCCCGCCAGACCGGCAACATGGGCTTTTATCTGTCGGGCCAGGTTCTTCCCACCACGCTCGCTAACGGGGCCGCGGTCAAGGGCTTCTACCAGCATGCGGCCGAGGTCGGTTACACCCCGATCCCAATCGACCCGTACCAGCGCCAGACCGACATTAACGGGTCGCAGGCAATCCAGATGCCGAGTGGCGGCGTCACCGGGCGGATCGATGCGACACTCGGCGGGCATACCCTGACTTCCATTACTGCCGGACGCTTCTGGAAGTGGATCCCCAACTGGGACGGCGACCAGTTCGGCGCCGACGTGCTCGGCCAGGCGACCGTCGCCACCGATCAGAAGCAGTTCAGTCAGGAACTCCGCCTTACCTCGCCCAGCGGCGGGAAGCTCGAATACACCGCGGGCCTGTATTATTTCTGGCAAAAAGCCGATCTGACGCAGGAGCTATCGTTCAAGAAGGACGCTGCGAAATGGTATCTCGGGGCCGCCGCACCCGACGCGCTGCTCAACGGCCTAGACACCTTCAGCTATCTCGATCCCTCGACCAACAGCTATGCCGCCTATGGCCAGGCGACGTGGCACGTCACGTCGAGCACCAGCGTGACCGGCGGGCTGCGCTACACCTACGAGAAGAAGGCCGGCAGCTACGACGCCGTCCAGGTCGGCACGGTCGCGCCGATTTCGAGCCTGCCGGTAGCGTATCAGGCGACTGCGGCGGCGATCCGTGCGGCGTATGCACCGTCGGGCGGTGCCTATGACGCGAGCCGGTCCAAGGGGACGCTGTCGTGGCTACTCAGCGCCAACCAGGACATCGGCGACGACGCCCACGCCTATGCCAGCTATTCACGTGGCTATAAATCGGCCGGCATCAATCTTGTCCGCAAGAACGCCGGTATCAACATCTTCGTCGAACCGGAAAAGGTCGACGCCTACGAAGTCGGCCTGAAGACGCAGGTCCTTGACCGCCGTGTACAGTTCAACACCGCGCTGTTCTGGACGATCGACCAGAATTACCAGGCCAATCTGTACGACGTGTCGAACCGGATCAGCTATCTGGGCAATGCCGGCAAGGTGCGCAGCCGGGGCGTCGAGGTCGACCTTCGCGCGGGCATCGCACGGGGGCTGACGCTGAGTGGTTCGGGCAGCTTCACCGACGCGAAATACGTTCGCTACACCAACGCGATCTGCCCGTTCCTGCAATCCTACCAGACGTCGTGCGACATTTCCGGCCAGCGCCTGTCCGGCACGTCGAAATGGGCGGGCGCGGTGCAGGCTCGGTACGAGGCCTCGCTCAGCGACACACTGGTCGGTTATACCGCAGCCGACGCCACCTATCGTTCCACCTTCTACTCCGCGGTGAACGACGATCCGTTCTCGCGCATCAAGGGCTATGCGCTGGTCGGCGCGCAG
>JAYVRZ010000267.1:0-6778 GCA_043775965.1 Sphingomonas sp. | reverse complement strand
GGCTGCGGCAAATCGACGCTGCTCCGCCTGATCGCAGGGCTGGAGAACGTCACCAGCGGCCAGATTCTGATCGATGGCGAGGATGTCACGCATACCGCGCCAGCGCAGCGCGGACTGGCGATGGTATTCCAGTCTTATGCACTCTACCCGCATCTGACAGTGGCGGCGAACATCGGCTTTCCGCTCAAGATGGCGGGGCTGGCGAAGCTTGAGATCGACCGGCGCGTGGGCGCAGTGGCTGAGACGCTCGGCCTAGCCCCATACTTGACGCGCAAGCCATCGGCGCTTTCGGGCGGCCAGCGCCAGCGGGTGGGCATCTGCCGCGCGCTGGTCCGCGATCCGGTGGCGTTCTTGTTCGACGAGCCGCTGTCGAACCTCGATGCGGCGATGCGCGCCAGCATGCGGCTAGAGATCCGCCGGCTCCAGCAGTCACTCGGCGCCACCGCGATATACGTCACGCACGACCAGATCGAGGCGATGACGATGGCCGACCGGATCGTCGTCCTGCTCGACGGACAGGTCAAGCAGATCGGCACCCCGCTCGATCTCTATCGCCGTCCGGCAGACCGCTTCGTTGCGACGTTCGTCGGTTCGCCGCAGATGAACATCCTCGAGGGGCGGCTGGCGGCCGAGTGCGGCGCGACGGCGATCGGCGTTCGGGCGGAAGATCTCAAGCTCGCCGATGACGGCTCGTGGCGGGGACAGGTTGTGTCGGTCGAGCATCTCGGCAGCGACACCTTCGTCCGGGTTGCGATCGAGGCGGCGACGATTGTCTGCGCCCGCGCGGACGCCGACATCGACCTCGTTCCCGGCACGGTAGTAGGGCTGTCGCCCGTGCCCGAGCGGTTACATCGCTTCGATGGCAAAGGACGGGCAATCCGCGATGTGGAGCCGACCGGGGCGCGAGGATGATCGCGCTTTCCCGCGCGGCGCTCAATCTGCCCGCCGGCGTCGAGACGCCGGGCTATGACCTGGGTGCCGTCGCGCCCGGCATCGTCCATATCGGTCTCGGCGGGTTCCACCGCGCGCACATGGCGCGCTACACGCATGACCTGATGGAATACGATCCCTGCGCGTGCCGCTGGGGCATCGTCGGCGCGGGACTGCGCGCCAGCGACACCGCGCTGCTCGACGCGCTTTCTGTTCAGGAAGGGCTCTACACCTTGGTCGAGCGCGACGGTGCGAGCGAGACCCGGACGGTGATCGGATCGATCGTCGGCACGATCGACGCTTCGGCCGATAGCGACGCGCTGCTGGAAGCCATTGCGCGTCCCGCGACGCGGATCGTCAGCATCACGGTGTCTGAGGCCGGCTATTGTCTCGACGGTCCGACCAAGCTGCTCGCCCTCGATCATCCCGCCATCCGCGCCGATCTCGTCCGACCGCGCGCTCCGCGCACGCTGCCCGGCATCCTGGTCGAGGGCTATCGCCGCCGCCGTGACGCCGGCGCGCGGGCGTTCACGACACTCTCGTGCGACAATATCGCGCATAACGGCAGGATCGTTCGCGCCGCGGTGCTCGCCTTCGCCGAGGCATCGGAGCCGGAACTCGCGGCCTGGATCGCGGAGGCGGCGCGCTTCCCCAATGCGATGGTCGACCGGATCACCCCGGTGCCGACGCAAGCCGAAATCGCTGCCCTCGCGGCAAAGACCGGTGTCGACGACCGCGCCGCGGTGTTCGCCGAAGCCTTTCGCCAGTGGATCATCGAAGATGATTTCGCCGACGGGCGACCTGATTGGGACCACGTAGGCGCCCGGTTCGTCAGCGACGTCGCACCCTATGAGGCGATGAAGCTGCGGTTGCTTAACGCCAGCCATCTGGCGATCGCCGAACTCGGCACGCTCGGCGGCTACAAAACGGTCTGCGAGACGATCGCCGATCCGCTTATCCGCCGCTACATGATCCGGCTGATGGACGCCGAGACGGGTCCGACGCTGGGCCCGGTCCCCGGCATTGTCCTGCCGCGCTACAAGGCGACGCTAATCGAGCGCTTCGCCAATCCCGCGATCCGCGACACCAACCAGCGGATCAACGTCGACGCGCCGCTGAATCTGTTGCTCGATCCGTTGCGTGACCGGCTCGGCGCCAGCCGGTCGATCGACCTCTTGTCGCTCGGGCTCGCCGCCTGGTGCAAGCGGGTGCTCGACGCAGCCAAGGCGGGTCGTGGCGAGCAGTCGGGGCGCGATGCGGAAAAACTGCAGGGCACCTTGGATCTGGCCGGGGGCGATGATCCGGTCGCCATGTTGTCGAACGAGGCGGTGTTCGGATCGCTTGGGCAAGACCCAAGACTGCGCGCCGCCGTGCGCTTCTGGCTAATTTCGCTTGAGGAATGCGGGGTTGCGGGCACGCTCGCCCAGGCAGCGGCAAAGGGACTGCTGTGAACAGATCATGGTTCTTCGACCGCCGCCGGAGCCCGGATCGGAACGCAACTTTCGAGTCTTCTGAAAAAAATGGTGACCTCTGGATGCTGCCATGCTTCGACCGAATCAGCCCTGCTTCCCAACAGCGTTGTTCGCCGCGCCGCGCAACAGATTGGCAGGCCAGATCGTGGCGAGTTCCTCGGCCGCGCTGGCCAGGGAAGGTACGAGTTCTTCGAGACGTTCCGCTGACATCCGCATGACCGGGCCGGTAACGCTTATGGTGCCCGATGTCATGCCCGGAACCGCGATGGGCATAGCAACGGTGGACGCACCCGGCTCACCCTCCTCCACAGCGACGGCATAGCCTCGCTGGCGCGTGCGATCGAGTTCGGCAACCAAATCTGGCGTAGTGCCGATCTTCTGCCGGCCAAAGTGTGCCGGCACCGCAAACCCGCATCGCTCGACCAGCCGGATGGCGGCGTCCTCGGGAATCGTCGCCAGCCACGCGCGGCCCGGAGCCGTCGCGTGCAGCACGACCGGAGACCCCATGTCGGGATCGTAGCGAAGCCCATGCCGGGCGCCCTGCGCGATGGCGACCCAGACCAGCCGATCGTCGTCGGCGAGCGTCAGCCTGACCAGTTCCCCTGTATCCTGCGCCAGTCGATCGAGGACAGGTTGGGCCACATCGAGGACGCCCGTGCGTGAAATGTAGCGAAATCCGAGCGCGGGCAATTTGAGACCCAATTTGTAGATCTCGCGGCCTGGCGGCTGCTCGACAAACCGGTGACGGACAAGGCTCGACAGTAGGCGGTGCGTCGCGCTTTTTGCGAGACCAAGCTGGCGAGCGATCTCGGACAACGCGATACCCTGCGGATGATCGACCATGAGTTCGATCAAGTCGATCATCCGCTCAACCGCATTTGTTGCTGCCACGAAATCCTCCCTGCCGACCGTTTATCCGACAATAGCGCAAGGACGTCCGGTCGATGCTGACGATGCGCGCGCGCATCCGGCTCGGGCACAGCTAGCGATTCACCGGATCATGAGCAATCGCGTGCTCACCCCGAACCCCGCTGGACGTCAGGGCCAGTGCAGACGCGCCCCGACCGCAGGCATCGTCAGCTCTAGTCAGCAGCCTCGAGAACAAGGCTTTCGGGCAAGGGCGCCAATTGCGTCCAGCTCTCGGCCCCGCTGAAGTTGATGACTTCGGGCCGGATCCGGTCGAACGGCACACCTTGGGGGGTGGCCGCAGGCGGCCTGATCCCTTCGCGGCGCAGCGCGTGCGCGGTCTTGAGCATCAACCGCCGCCAAGCCACGACGGCGAGGTCCGAGGTTCCGAGGCGCTCCTTGGTGCGATCGAGAATCTTGCCCTGCGTCTCGCCGACTGCGTGATCCTGCACCATGATGCCCTTGAGGCCGGACATCATCCCGGTCTTCATCGCGACGCGGTCCTGTTTGTAGTTGTTCTCGCGGTTGCTCAGCTTGCGGAAGTTCTCGTCGATCCACAGCCCGCCCTCCTCGATGCGCCGCGCGACATCGATCGGGTTCACGTAGTCGTACATGAACTGAAAGACCCAGGTGCTTTCGTCGTCGCGCGGAACGAACGCGTTGACCAGCCGCCGCGTGCCCTTGTTGGCGGAGCTGACCTCGAACGGAATCAGTGTATAGCACGGCATCACCATCGGGGTGACGCGCGCGTTATAAGTATCTTCGCCCGTTCTGCGGATGCCGGCATAGCGCATCCCGTACGCGGTGAACTCGACCTCCAGCTTCGCTTGAAGATTCGTCTGCCACGCGGTGGCCGACTCTTCGATCTTGGCGCTCCACGGCTTTGCGCGGTGAAGCACGCCTGCGTGGACCGTGTCGATCGACCCCTCAAGCAGCTGAGCATAGTTGCAATCACCCATGACCTTGAACGCGACGCACTGTGGCGCCGGCAAGTCGAACCATTCGAAATTGGGAAAGGCGGGTTCTTGATCCAGCGGTCCCATGTAGGTCCAAATCATCCCCGCGACATCGCGGGTGGGATAGGCGCGGGTGCGCATCGCCTTCTTCAGGATTGCGCCCTTTGGTTCGGTCGGCTGATCGACGCACTGCCCGCTGACGTCGAACTTCCAGCCGTGATACAGGCACCGCAGGCCGCATTCCTCGTTCACCGCCAGCGCGAGCGACGCGCCACGATGGGGACAGAATTCGTCGAGCAGGCCGACTGCGCCGTTAGTGTCGCGAAACGCAACCAAGTCCTCGCCAAGAAGCTTGATCCGTTTCGGCTTGCCATCGGCCTCGGGCACTTCGGACGATAGGAGCGCGGGGATCCAATAGGACCGCATGACATCGCCCATGATCGTGCCTGGACCGGTGTGGACGAGATACTCGTTGTCTTCGTCCGAAAGCATAGCATCGGCCTCCTGACTGTTACGAACTCTTCGTCGAGCCTCAATTGGGCTCGGTCACCCCGGGAGTTCATGCCGTGGCTTTGAGCCCTTCCTCGATTTCCTGGCGCTTCTCGTCGGAGACGAAATGCCGGTAGTGCGCGCCCTTGGAGATCGGCGGGAGATCCTCGCCGACAAGATCCCAAGTGTCGCCCGCGTCGTCGCTGCACCAGATCTGACCGTACGAAGTCCCCGCGAACAGCGACAGGCCGTTATCGGATTGATGCGCGCACATCGCCTCGATATTGCCCAGAATGCGATCGGGCAGCCCGTTGCTCAATTCCTCCCAGCTGCGACCGCTGTCGCGGCTGCGCAGGATGCCCGGTTCGGCGCTGCGCAACGCCTTCCACGACGGCCCCGGCGCGGAGCCCGCGCCCGCCATGTAGATCACATTTTCGTCGCGCGGATCGAAGAACAAGCAGTCGGGATAGCCGACGCGGGCATCGCCCTTAGAGATATGTTCCCAGGTCTCGCCAGCGTCCTCGCTGTAGTACAGCCCAACGCCCGACGCGAGATAGAGCTTGGTCGGATCGGAGGGTTTGATCAGCACCCGATGCATGTCGCGCCGGAAACGATCCTCGGGCTTTTCGTAGGACGTGAGCGAACGCCACGACAGGCCCCCATCGGTGGTCTTGAGCAGATCGCCCTGCTCAACGCACATGTAGAGCGTGTCGGGTTCCGCAGGATGAAAAGCGATGTTCTTCACATGCGCCACGTGCGGTGGCGGCGGGAACCGCCACTCGTCGGTATCCGGCACGTCCCACATTGCTCGCAGGGCCTGCCAGCTGGCGGCGCCGTCCTCGCTGCGATACAGCATCGGCGGCTCGGTGCCAGCGTACAGCGCCGTGCGGTCGGCGCGCTTTTGCACCGCGAGCATGTAAACGTGGCTGCTCTCGATACCGTCGTTGCAAGTCACCCATGTGAGGCCGCCATCGATGCTCTTGCTGACGCCGCCGGTATAGTGTCGCGCGCAATAAAGAGCGCCGGCGGTGTGGTCGGCGGCCAGCGCGCTGGGATGGGTGTTCGCCATGGCGGTGCGCACCTTGCGCCAGGGACGGCCCACGGCATCACGCTCCATGTGCACCAAACCGCCGGCCGTCGCCGCGAGCAACCAGAGCGGCGGGTTGGCGGATGTCGTAACCACGTCGCCATTGGCGGACAGGCAAATCGGAATTTTCAAGACTGCGTCTCCCTTGCCATGCCATGCGCCGCGGCCGGATCGGCGCCCAGCGATGGGGCATTTCATTTCGGAGCACCGAAAATCCGGCAAAGTGCTCGCCGAACTGCCAACACACCTGAATTTTCCCCCGCGTCGCATTGACGCAAGCCCCATTCAGAGATACCGGAACAGTGTTCCTGTTTTTGGATTACGGACCCGCTCCGCCGCTGTCAAGCTGGACCGGCGAAGCCAGTGAGAATTGCGCGGATCACGGTTCGGGTCCGGAACGCACCATCGATGGGTGCGATGAAAGAACGACGAACGGCCGCCGTTGTAGTTTGAGAGGGATGTCGGAGTGGAATCTGAAAACGATGCGCCGGTGGATATTGGCCGGGCGATTGACGTGGGTCCTTGGACCGGCTTTCAGAAAAGAGCGCTCGCACTGGCCTCGCTTGCATTCGTGGTCGATGCCTTGGCCAACCAAGTCATGGCAATTTCGATCCCCGCGATCATGCGGGATTGGAGCGTCGGGCGTCCCGCCTTCGCGACGGTGCTGGCCATGGGCTGGGTCGGCGTCGCGGTCGGAGCGCTCCTGTCGGGCGTGCTTGCCGACCAATTCGGCCGCAAGACCCTGCTGCTCTTCAGCATCCTGCTGTTTGGTTCGGCGACCACGGCGGTCGCGTTCGTAACGGATATCCCCACCCTCGTCGTCCTTCGCACGATTGACGGAATCGGTATCGGCGGGGCCATTCCCGCGGCAACGGCGTTGATCGCGGAATTCACGCCGGCGCGCCGACGCAGCCGGGCGATCAACATCGGCCTGCTTT
>JAYVRZ010000266.1:0-6136 GCA_043775965.1 Sphingomonas sp. | reverse complement strand
ACCGCGATCGGCGTGCTCGTATCGGGTGCGCTCGCACCGGCGATCATCCAGCACGGCGGTGGGGGCCAGCCGGCCTATGAGACGATGTCGCTGGTACTGGCCATCCTCTGCCCGCTGGCGCTGCTCGCCGCTTTCTTCGGCGCAGGCCATGCCGGCCGGCAGAGCGCCTATCTAGCCGACACCGGCGCGCGCGTTCGCCTGAGCGTGCGCGAGGCGGTCGCCATACTCGCCGCGCCGCGCTTCTCGGTGCTGCTCGGCGCGAACCTGCTTCAGCTCATGGGGGCAGGGATGGGCTATGGGTCGATGCTCTACTTTCTCAGCTACAATATGGGCCGCACCGACGCCTTCGCGTTGATCGGCGGCCTCGTGCTCACGGCCTGCGCCGGGATCGTCGTGTCGCAGCCCCTGTGGCTCGCGGTTTCCGCGCGGATCGGCAAGCGGCGCGCCTATATCGTTGCCAGCCTGCTCTACGCGCTCGGCTACCTCGTCTGGGGGTTCGCCGCGCAATGGGGTTTGGTGGCGGCCTATGCGCTCGCCTTCGCCACCGCTGTGGGCAATGCCGGCTGGGCGATGCTTGGCTTCTCGATGGTATCCGACATCGCCAGCGCGGACGATCGCCATGCGGGCCTGTATTCGGCAGCATGGATCGCGGTCGACAAGATCGCCTTCGCGCTCGGCGGCACCTTGCTGGTGGGGCTTACGCTGTCGGTGTTCGGGTTCGATTCCGCCCGCGCGGTGGCGGGGCTGCCGCAGGCGCCGGGTGCGCTGATCGGGGTGATGGTGACCTTCGCGTTCGCGCCGGCGGTCTTCAACGTGCTGGGCGCCGCGATCCTGGCGCGCTGGGGGCGCGATCCGGTCGCGGCCTGAAGCCCGCAGCGATCCGGTCGCGGCCTGAGGCCCGCAATGGCGGCGCGATCGGGGTTCGTCCCGATCGCGCCGTCGTTTCACCCGGCCCTGGGGAAAGGCTTTGCCGCGGCCGGCGGCTGCGGCGGCGTCCATCCGGCCGGTACCGGCGCGGGCTTCTGCTGGCGCGCATAGTTTTCGAGGCTCGACAGCGACGGGCCGTAATCCTCGGTCGGCGCGTGAAGCCATTTCTCGTCCATCGCGCGCGCCGCGGCAACAAGGTCGGCGGGCAGGCCGGCAATGCCTTCGGGTACGGTCGCGAAGTTGGTGAAGTAATTCACATGGCCCGGCGCCTGGCCCATCAACATCCATGGCAGCCACGGCGTCACGCGCGCCCACGAACCATGATGCGGGATATGCGTAAGCCGCGGGTTCTCGATGTCCGCGCGCTTGCAGACATAGATGAAATGCTCGGACACGCGGTTCATCACGCCAGAGGATTCGAGCGGCCATCTGTCGGGTTGCAGCGCGTTGGGATACATCAGGTCGATCCCGGTCCGCAGCACGATGTCGCCGTTCGGCCCCTCTTCCCAGTCGAGCAGCAGCGGTTTGCGCGCCGCCTTGTCCGTGTTGATACCGCCGAACGACGGCGGCTCGGGCTCGAACTCGCTGATCGTGTAGTTGAACGGATCGTTGGCGATCGGCACGACGCGCACGGTCTGGTCGGTATAGGGGTTGTGCCAGGCTTCGAGGATCTTGTTGGTCTCGAGGTCGCGATAGAAGACGATCTCGCGCAGCAGCCGCCGCCAGCTGCCGTCGGCCAGGCGCTGCGTGCGGACGACGCTGAACCCGTCGAACTTGAACAGCGGCCGGACCTTTTCGTTGTCGCGCACGCCGAACGCCTTGCCGCGCACCCAGCCGACCTTCTCCTTGGTCGGATCGAGATCCGCGTCGAGCCGGACATAGGTGTCGCGATTCCACAGGGGGTTGGTGAAATCGATCTTGCTGACGAAATCTACTCTGCCCCCCGCCGCCAGCGCGGGGCCGGCGATCGCCGAGGTGACGCCGAGCGCGGCCAGCCCCAATCCCTGTCGCCGCGTGATATTCAGATCCGCCATGTCCATGCTCCCTGCTCGATTGTGCAAAAGACCGGTACCCGGCGTCGCCGTCCGGGATCGGTCCGAGCATGAACCATAACCGGGCACCGCGGGCCGGATGCGGCAGCGATAGAACTGGCCGTAGGGCGATCAACTATGACGTGGCGCGCGAGGCTTCGGGGCCCGCCGGCTAGCCCATCTCCATACGGGGAGGAAACGCGCCGCCCCGGCGCACTTCGTGGAGTCGAACATCATGGCAAAGATATCCCAGCCCGGCATCCGCGAAGCGATGCCCTTGCTCTGCCGCAACGAAGGCGTGTGGGACGGGGTCTATCGCTATTACGATGCCCTCACCGGCGCGCTGACCGACGAACATAGTTCGCGGCTGATCTGCCGCCTGGTCGGCGAGCCGGGGCACGAGCATTACCACCAGACCAATCACTACACGTGGGACGACGGCCGCACCGAGGTCCGCGACTTTCCGGCGTGGTACGAGGATGGGCGGATCCGGTGGGACAACGACCTGATCACCGGGTGGGCCGCGGCGATGCAGCCCGACGACTTCAACCGCTCGACCTGCCTCAACTGGACGCGACGCGACGAGCCCGACCTCTATCTCTACGAGATGATCCAGGTGAACGACGATTGCACGAAGCGCGCGCGCACCTGGCAGTGGTTTCGCGACGGCGAATGCTATCAGCGCACGCTGATCGACGAGCGACTGGTGACGCGCGACTGGCAGAGCGTCGAAGCCGCCGGTACGTGACGATCCGCCACGCCGCTTTGCACAGCATGTGGAACACGCGTTGGATATAGCCAAACTGCACCGGATGGTCGCGATCTACGATGCCGGCAGCTTCCGCAAGGCGGCAAAGGCGCTCGGCATATCGCAGCCGACGCTGACCTGGAGCGTGCGCCAGCTCGAGGAGTCGCTCGACGTGCGGCTGTTCGAGCGTGGCCCGCGCGGCATCCGCCCTACCGCGATCTGCGACCGGATGGTGCAACGCGCGCGGCTGATGCTGCGCGAACAGGACCGCATGCTGGCCGACGTGTCGGCGAGCGCGCGCAGCCAGACGATCGAGCTCGGCGTCCACAGCATCTTCCTGACGCGCGCATTCGCCCAGTGCATCGCGACGTTTTCACGACGCTGGCCGACCGCGACGCTCCGGATCCGCGAAGGCTTCAGCTCGGACCTGATCGATCGGTTGCTGCGCGGCGAACTCGATTTCGCCTGTTGCGCGCTGCCGGACGATGGCGCGCATGGCGGCGCGCTGCGGGCGGAGCCGTTGGCGGTGCTGGACTATTCGATCGTCGCGGCCGCCGGCCATCCGATATTCGCGGATATCGCCGCGGGGCGGCCGGCGGCGGACTATGCGTGGGTGGAGTTCGACACCACGATCGTCGGGGCATTCCCGGGCACGACGGACATGGACCTCCTCCAGGGCAAGGCCGGGCGCGATACCGGGCGCCGCAGCGTGCGGACCGCTTCGATGAGCCTGATCAAGCGCCTTGTCTGCGAGGGCGATTTCATCGGGCTGATCGCCGATCAATCCGTCGCCGAGGAACTCGCGACGGGGCGGCTCAGGCGCTTGCCGGGCACGACCGTGACCGCGTCGCGCTTCGGGTTCCTCCATTTGAAGGAGGATTTCGAAACCGACATGGTCAAGGCGTTGAAGACGCTGCTGCAGGACCACGGCTTTTCGTCGTTCGCCGCGCTCGACACCTAGCAGGCTGTTCGGGCGCGCCGCCGGCGACCTCAGCGCGCGACCCGCGTCAGGTCTATCGTCGCGGAATCATGGCCGACTTCGATCGTGACCGGCCCGCGCGGGGCCTGCCACCCGCGGCTCGCTAGATCATAGCGTCCGATCAGCCGGGGATCGACCGTCACCTCGACCGTCTTGCTCTCGCCCGGTGCGAGCGTCACGCGCTCGAAACCGACCAGCCGCCGGATCGGTTTGCCGTCGGCGCCCTTAACGCTGGCATAGACCTGCGGCACGTCGCTGCCCGCGCGCACGCCGACATTGCTGACTGTGAAGCGTACGCGCATCGGCGTGCCGGCCGGCGTCTCGAGCCCGCGATAGGCGAACCGCGTGTAGGACAGGCCGAAGCCGAACGGGAACAGCGGCTTCGCACCCTGACGCTGGTACCAGCGATAGCCGACATCGGCGCCCTCGTTATAATCGACCGGGAAGCTTTCGACCCCGCCGGCGAGCCCTACCGTGGTGGCCCCGGCGATCGGCTTGGCAACGGTGCGCTTGGCGGCCGCTGCACGGACCTGCGCAAGCCCGGGAATCTCGGGGCGGGGGGCCTGCGCAGCGCTCTGCGGAAAGGTGACCGGCAGACGCCCGGTCGCATCGACATCGCCGAACAGCACGCGTGCGATCGCTTCGCCACCGCGTTCGCCGGGATACCACGCCTCGATCACCGCGCCGACCTGGCCGAGCCACGGCATCAGCACCGGCCCGCCCGACTGCATCACCACCACGGTCCGCGGATTGGCGGCGGCCACCGCGCCGATCAGCGCATCCTGCCCGTCGGACAGCGCGAGACTGGTCAGGTCGACCGCTTCGGTGCGCCACTGTTCCGCGAAGAACAGCACCAGATCCGCGTTCCTGGCAGCGGCCGCGACCGTCGCCGGATCCTTGCTGTCGATATAGCTGATCGCGGCATTCGGCGCCTGCGCGCGCAGCGCCGCGAGCGGGGAGGAGCCATGATAGGTCACTTTGATGAAGCCGAGCCCCGGGCCGGCATTCGGCATCGGCAGCCGGATGGGCGTCCCGCTCACGGCCTGAACCTGCGACGACCCGCCGCCCGACAGTACGCCGATATCGGCGTGCGCGCCGATCACCAGGATGCGCTGCGCGGTCCGCGCCAGCGGCAGCAGTCCGCCCTCGTTCCTCAGCAGGACGATGCCGCCTTCCGCGGCGCACTGTGCGATCTCGGCATGCGCCTTGTAGTCGATCGGCTGCGGCGTCGCGGGGGTGGGGGTATCGACCAGCCCGTATGCGAACATCGTGCGCAGGATGCGTCGAACCATGTCGTCGAGCCGCGCCGCCGGCACGCTGCCGCCTTCGACCGCGGCCTTGAGCGGCGCCGCGAAGAACGGCGCGGTATCCAGTTCCTGCCCCGATTGCTGGTCGAGCCCGGCATTGGCCGCCTTGGCGGTCGAGTGCACCGCGCCCCAGTCCGACATCACCCAACCCGGAAATTTCCAGTCGCGCTTGAGCACGTCGTTCAGCAGCGCGCCGTTTTCACACGCCCAATCGCCGTTGACCTTGTTGTATCCGCACATCACCGACCCCGGTCGCCCATGCTCGATCGCGATCTGGAAGGCGAGCAGGTCGCTTTCGCGCAGCGCCGCCGCCGACAGTCTTGCGTCGAGAACGTAGCGCCCGCTCTCCTGCGCGTTGAGCGCGAAATGCTTGATCGTCGATATGATCCTGTTCGATTGGACGCCGCGGATGCTCTCGCCTGCCATCACCCCGGTCAGCAGCGTGTCTTCGCTCAGATATTCGAAATTGCGTCCGTTCCAAGGGTCGCGGATCAGGTTCGCCCCGCCGGCCAGCAGCACGTTGAACCCCTTGGCGCGCGCTTCGGAGCCGATCATCGCACCAGTCGCATAGGCCATCGCCGGATCGAAGCTGGCGGCGAGCGCGAGGCCGGAGGGCAGCGCGGTCGCGACGTCGCCGGGCCGCATCGTTCCACCGTTCGCCACGCCCAGGCTGGCGTCGGTTTCGAACAGGTCGGGGATGCCGAGCCGCGGGACTCCGAAGACATGGCCGGCGCCGACACGCTGGTCGGCGGGGTTGGCCTTGCGCACCTTCGAGCCGAAGGTGCCGTTGACCATCGCGATCTTCTCGTCGAGCGTCATCGCCGCCAGCACGCGTTGCGCTCGGACGTCGGGGCCTAGTGCGGGATCTCGCCCGGGCGGCGCGTCTTGCGCGCCGGCAGCGGCCGAGGCGAGGATCGCCAAACCGACGCCGGTCTTGACCAGCGTGGCGGCGATCGGCAGCGCTCCGGACCGTGCTGGAGCCGCATCGATACGATGCCTGCGGGCGAAGCGCGCGAATGGGTCCACGAAGGGCCTCCGGATGTCTGATAATGAGTGCGACGATGCGCTTGCGCGTACAATGGCCGGCGGCGCGTCAGCCGAGACCCGAAATCGGGTTTAGGTCGCCAGGTGACGAAACGCGTTG
>JAYVRZ010000265.1:0-16308 GCA_043775965.1 Sphingomonas sp. | reverse complement strand
CGGGTCCGGCACCGAATCGGCGCCGCATCCGACGAAATCCTGTTCAATGTCGACCAGGCGCTGCGCCGCTGGTTGGCTCTGTGATCACAGCTGAGGAATGACGATGACCCCCCAAGTGACCGCGATTCTCGACAAGTACGAAGCGACCAGCCCGGCGGTGAAGGCGAATCTCGCCCGCATCCTGATGCAGGGCAAGCTCGGCGGCACCGGCAAGCTGGTGATCCTGCCCGTCGACCAGGGCTTCGAGCATGGCCCGGCGCGCAGCTTCTCTGTCAACCCGCCAGCGTATGATCCGCATTACCATTACCAGCTCGCGATCGATGCCGGGCTCAGTGCGTATGCCGCGCCGCTCGGGATGCTCGAAGCGGGCGCGGATACGTTCGCCGGGCAGATTCCGACGATCCTGAAGTGCAACAGCTCGAACAGCTGGGCGACGTCGATCGACCAGGCTGTGACGGCGACCGTGTCGGATGCGGTACGGCTCGGCTCGGCGGCGATAGGTTTCACGATCTATCCGGGTGCGGACCAGTTCTTCGATCTCGTCGAGGAAATCCGCGAGCTCAGCGAAGAGGCCAAGTCGGTCGGCATCGCGACGGTGATCTGGTCGTATCCGCGCGGTGGCGAGCTGACCAAGGACGGCGAACTCGCGTTGGACGTCGGTGCCTATGCGGCACACATGGCGGCGCTGCTCGGCGCGCACATCATCAAGACCAAGCTGCCGACCGCGCATATCGAGCAGAAGGAAGCCAAGCCGCTCTACGCTGGCACCGATTGGTCGAACCAGGCGGACCGCGTGAAGCACGTCGTCCAGTCGAGTTTCGCCGGGCGTCGCATTAACGTCTTCTCAGGTGGCGCGTCGAAGGGCGAGGACGCGGTGTTCCAGGACGCACGCGACATCCGCGACGGCGGCGGCAACGGCTCGATCATTGGCCGCAACACCTTCCAGCGGCCGCGCGACGAGGCGCTGGCAATGCTCGACCGCATCATCCGGATCTACAAGAACGAGGAATAAGCGATCGTGATCGGGGCGTTCACCTATCACAAGGCGATCGCCCCGATGATCTGGGTGCTTATCGGGTTGTCGACGATCGAACTGATCGTGGAGCATCTGTTGCTGGCGCATTGGTGGCCACGCGTCGCGATCGGCATCGGGTTGGCGACCATTTCGGGCATCGCTTGGCTCGTGCTGGTGGTTCGGTCGTTCCGCACTCTGCCGGTAATGCTCGACGACCACCGACTGCTGATGAGGATCGGTCGCCTGCGTTCCATCAGTGTGCCGATCGATCATATCGCCAGGTTGAGGCATCCGTGCGACGTCACGGCGCTAAAGCGTCGCGACGTGATGAATTTCGCCCTGCTCGCTTTTCCCAATGTCGTCGTCGAGCTTGCGTCGCCAATGCTGGTCGGGCGGCGGCACATACGATCGATAGCGCACCGGTTGGACGATCCAGCCAGTTTCACTGAAGCCCTGAACCGAATTCTCTTTAGCCAGACGGGCATTATCGACCCAGGTATGACATGAAAGCTCGGCCACGCGGTCTGGCTACCGCTTATTTTGCGTTAGCCGCGCTGGGCTTCCTGTTGCCCTATAGTCGGCTTATCCCATGGGTCGGCGATCATGGCATAGATGCGCCGGCTTTCCTGACCGAGCTGTTCTCCACCCGGATCGGCGCGTTCTTCGGGCTGGACGTGATCGTCTCTGCGGCGGTGCTGATCCTCTTCATTATGGTTCAAGGAACGAGGGATCACGTGCGTCACGGCGGGTTGGCGATCGTGGTGACCTGCGGGGTCGGCGTGTCGTGCGGGTTGCCGCTGTTCCTTGCGTTGCGCGAGCGGGCGTTGCAGGAGCGTGACGCATGACCGAATTCGAAGATCCGCTGGGCCCACTCGATCCCAATTTTGCCGAGAATTTCCGCCGCGACATGCGTCGGCCGGCTTGCCAGCTTTATCTGGTGTCGCCGCTGGACGTCGGTGGCGACTTTCCCGAGCGGCTGGACCGGGCGCTCGGCGCTGGGCCGGTCGCGGCGTTCCAGTTCCGGGTGAAGGATATCGACCAGCATGCCGCCGCCGCGTTGGGCGAGCCGTTGCGGAAGATCTGCGCCGAGCATGACGTGGCTTTCATCGTCAACGACGATATCGGGCTGGCCAAGCGCCTTGATGCTGACGGCGTGCATCTCGGGCAGGAGGACGGCGATCCGCGTGAGGCGCGCGCGCAGCTCGGGCCGAATGCGCAGATCGGCGTGACGTGTCACGGCAGCCGCCACCTCGCGATGGAAGCGGGCGAGGCGGGCGCGGATTACGTCGCGTTCGGCGCGTTCTATCCGTCGTCGACGAAGGAGGTCGGGAATCTGGCCGAGCCGGTAACGTTGTCGTGGTGGTCGACGTTGTTCGAGATTCCCTGCGTCGCGATCGGCGGTATCACCGTCGAGAACGCCGCGCCGCTTGTCGCTGCCGGGGCGGATTTCCTGGCCGTGTCGCACGCCGTCTGGGGTGGCGACGAGGTCGCGGCGGTCAAGGCGTTCGGCGAGGTGCTTGCCCAGCGCTAAGATCGCGCCGAGCCGCTGGACACAACCGCCTTCCCGACCGTTTGATGCAGAAGCGTAACGGTGTGGGATGACGGGCATGATAGCATTTACGACCAAGGCCTGGATTCTGGCGGCCTGCCTGCTGGGCGCATCGAGCGCGGTGGCGCAGACCGCACCCGCCAAGCCCGTCCCCCTCGATCGCAACATCCTCCATGTGCAGGTCATTCTCGATCATCTGGGGTTTGGCCCGGGCGTGCTCGACGGGCGTGGCGGGCAGTCGCTGGTCGCGGCGTTGAAAGGCTTCCAAGAATCGAAGGGCCTGCCGAAGACCGGCAAGGCGGATGCGCGGACGTTGCAGGCGCTGTACCCTTACCGCGCCGCGCGGCCGACGGTGACGGTGGCGTTGACGCCGGAGATGCTGGCCGGGCCGTTCGTCAATCCATTTCCGAAGGATCCGGCCAAGCAGGCCGAACTTCCTACGCTCGGTTACAAGACCGTCATGGAGAAGCTTGGCGAGATGTTCCACACGACGCCGGCGGTGATCGTGGCGCTCAACTCCCCCTCGACGAAGCTGACGCCGGGGACAAGGGTGGTGTTCCCGAACGCGCTGCCATCTTCGCGCGCCTATGATTCAAAGCTGAAGCCCGACTGGATCGCAACGCTGACCATGCTGAACGTCGATGCGGTGCAGCCCAAGGCCGATCACATCGTCGTCGACAAGTCGGATGGCGTGCTCCGCGTGCTGGACGCCAACGACCAGCTGATCGCGCAATTCTCGGCAACGATGGGGTCAAGTCATGATCCGCTGCCGCTCGGGACGTGGAAGATCTACGGCTCGGATTACAACCCGAAGTTCCACTTCAACCCGGCGCTGTTCTGGGATGCCAAGAAGGGTCAGCAGAAGGAGATGCTGCCGCCGGGGCCGAACGGCCCGGTTGGGGTTGTCTGGATGGACCTGTCGAAGGAGCATTACGGGATCCACGGCACGCCGAACCCTGAGACGATCGGCCGCGCGGAGAGTCATGGTTGCATCCGCCTGACCAACTGGGATGCGGCGCGGCTGTCGATGACGATCCATCCCGGAATCAAGGCGGTCTTCCAGGCGTAGGGCGATGACGCGGACGTTCTGGATCATTCTCGGGCTGATCGTCGTGGTCATCGGCGGGTTCGCTTCGATGGTGTCGTTCGGCAGCAACGGCAGTGGGATCGAGCGACGGGTGCCTTGGCGCAAGCCCGAGCCTGCCGCAGAGGCCGGGGTCGCTCCCGTCACGCCGGGAGCGTTGGCAGTCCCGGTCGTCGGCGTGTCGCGAAAAGCGATCGCGGACAGCTGGAACGATGCGCGGGGTGGCGGTTCGCGCGGCCATCATGGCACGGATATCATGGCCCCGAGCGGTACGCGCGTGGTTGCGGCCGCACCGGGACGGATCGAGAAGCTGTTCCAGAGTGGGCTCGGCGGCGTCACGCTTTACGTCCGCTCCCCCGACCGGCGCTGGACCTATTATTACGCGCACTTGGCTGGATACGCCGCTGGCATCCGCGAGGGCATGGCGGTCAAATCGGGCGATACGCTCGGCTATGTCGGCGATACCGGCGACGCTGGCGTGGGCAATTATCACCTGCATTTTGGGCTGACGAAAATGCAGCCCGGCGAGCGCTGGTGGCAGGGGGAGAACGTGAACCCGTACCCGCTGCTTGCCGGAAGCCGGTCGCCCCGCTAAAGCTCGCCGCTTCGGGTTTCCGCAGAGCCATGCCTTAGGGCGATGCTTCGCGCACGGCCCCTAGCTCTTTCCAGCAGGAATCGGTCATGAAGATCAACGCGGTCGAGATTCGTCCCGGCAACATCCTTGAATATGAAGGCGGCATCTGGCGCGCCGTCAAGATTCAGCACACCCAGCCCGGCAAGGGTGGTGCGTATATGCAGGTCGAGATGAAGAACCTCATCGACGGCCGCAAGAACAACATCCGCTTTCGCTCCGCCGAGAGCGTTGAGAAGGTCCGGCTCGAGACCGTCGATTTCCAGTTCCTGTTCCGCGACGGCGACATGCTGACCTTCATGGACAAGATCAACTACGAGCAGATTTCGCTCGACGCTGATATTCTGGGCGACGCCGCGGCGTTCCTGCAGGACGGCATGGACGTGGTGATGGAGCTCTGGGAAGAGCGGCCGATCTCGGTCCAGCTGCCCGACACAATCGAGGCGCTGATCGTCGAGGCGGATGCCGTCGTGAAGGGCCAGACCGCGTCGTCGTCGTACAAGCCCGCGGTGCTGGAGAACGGCGTCCGCGTTATGGTCCCGCCGCATATCGGTGCGGGCACGCGGATCGTCGTCGATGTGTACGAGCAGACCTATGTAAGGCGCGCTGACTAACCTCCGCCGCCTCGTCAACGAAGAAAGGCAAGTGCTGGCTGCGTCATCGCGCCACTTTCCTGGGAACAATAACCCGCCCTCCTCTAAGCGAGGAGGTGGAGATTTTAAATGGCTAGCCATTCCGGCATCATGACCGTCATCGAGCGCGCGGCCCGCAAGGCGGCGCCGCGCCTGCGCCGCGACTTCAACGAGGTCCAGCAGTTGCAGGTCAGCCGCAAGGGTCCGGCCGACTTCGTCAGCCAGGCCGACCAGCGCGCCGAGCAGACGATTTTCGAAGAACTGTCGCACGCGCGTCCCGACTGGGGCATGCTGATGGAGGAGCGCGGCGAGGTCGCCGGCGATCCCAACAAGCCGCGCTTCATCGTCGATCCCCTGGATGGCACGACCAACTTCCTCCACGGCATTCCGCATTTCTGCATCTCGATCGCGGTCGAGGAGCCGATGCCGAACGGCAAGAGCGAGGTCACGACCGCGCTGGTGTATCAGCCGCTGACCGACGAGAGTTTCTGGGCAGAGCGGGGCCGTGGGGCTTGGGTCACCGACCAGCGGCTGCGCGTGTCATCGCGCCGCGATCTGGCTGATTCGTTGATTGCGACGGGCATACCGTTCCTCGGGCACGGCGACTTCGCACAGTGGAGCCGGATTTTCGGCGCGGTTGCGCCTGAGGTTGCCGGTATCCGTCGGCTTGGCGCGGCGGCGCTCGATCTGGCGTGGCTTGCGGCCGGTCGGTTCGACGGGTTCTGGGAATCGAACCTGAAGCCGTGGGATGTCGCGGCGGGGATGCTGCTGGTCAAGGAAGCGGGCGGTTTCGTCACCGACTTCCGCGGCGGCGACCGCGCGATGGAGCGCAACGAGTTCCTGGCGGCGAACGACGCGCTGCACTCGCGGCTGCATAAGCTCGTGGCTGGCGCACTTCGGTAAGCCTGATTGGCGCGTCTCCTCCAAAAGGCGGTAACGCCAACGGATACCGTCGCCCCGAGTCAAAGCCGTCACCCGTAACCACGTCCATCACCCCAACTACTTCTGTGACCCCAACCACTTCCGACACCCCAGCGAAAGCTGGGGTGTCCCCGTGGTGGCCGCCCCGCTCGCCATTGTTGATACCCTAGCTTTCGCTAGGGTGAGGGATGCTGGGGCGGGGGTAGGCCGTCGCACCATCGCTACGGGGCGACGGCCTGGGCTCTCGCCTCCGCGGTCATGAGGAAAGTACGCGGCGCCGGCCGGTGACCCAAGTTACCGCCTCGCCCTTATCCCCCCGCCACACCTCTGTTGCGAGTTATTCTCACACCGTCGCAGCCTTGCCCCGGTTCACCCATCGGCCTAAAGCGGCCCCGTTCCGTTCGCACTTGCGAGAAGCAATTTGGTCGACCTGTCGCACTATCTTCCGATCCTCCTGTTCCTCGGGATCGCCATCGCCTTGTCGAGCACGTTCGTGTTCCTGCCGATGGCCGTCTCGCGCCTCACCGGATCGCACAAGCCTACGCCGGAAAAGCTGAGCGAATACGAGTGCGGCTTCCCCGCATTCGAAGATCCGCGCAGCCAGTTCGACGTGCGCTTCTACCTGATCGCCATCCTCTTCATCATCTTCGATCTCGAGGCCGCGTTCTTGTATCCCTGGGCTGTCTCGGTCTTCACGCTCGGCTGGACCGCGTGGATTTCCATGATGATCTTTATCGGCGAATTGGCCCTTGGCCTCGTCTACGCATGGAAGAAGGGAGCACTCGATTGGGAGTAGAGCTTCAGCCCGCACCCGGTTCGCCCAGTTCGCTGGTGCCACCCGACCAGGGCTTTTTCGACGGATTGAATGGTGAGCTGACGGACAAGGGTTTCCTCGTCACGTCCACCGAAGAGCTGTTTCAGTGGGCCCGCACCGGCTCGCTGTGGTGGATGACGTTCGGGCTCGCCTGCTGCGCGGTCGAGATGATTCACGTCAACATGCCGCGCTACGATCTGGAGCGCTTCGGCGCCGCACCGCGCGCGAGCCCGCGCCAGTCGGACGTGATGATCGTGGCCGGTACGCTCTGCAACAAGATGGCCCCGGCGCTGCGCAAGGTCTACGACCAGATGTCGGAGCCGAAGTACGTGATCTCGATGGGATCGTGCGCTAACGGCGGCGGCTATTATCATTATAGCTACAGCGTCGTGCGCGGCTGCGACCGGATCGTGCCCGTGGACATCTACGTCCCCGGGTGCCCGCCGACCGCGGAAGCATTGCTGTACGGGATCATGCAGTTGCAGCGGAAGATCCGGCGGTCCGGGAGCATCGAGCGTTGAGGGCTCCCGCACCAGCTTACACGTCGAACGACGGCGTGATCGACACGGCGCGTGCTGCGCTTGGTGGTATGTTGCTCGACGCGGTCGACCATGTTGGAGAAGTCGCGCTGCATGTCCGTCGTGAGGATTTGTACGACGCGATGATCGTGCTGCGCGATACGCCGGGGCTCGCCTATCAGCAGCTCATGGAGATCGCCGGCGTCGACTATCCGGACCGCGCGGAGCGGTTCGAGGTCGTCTATTGCATGCTGTCGTTGACGCGGAACCACCGCCTTCGCGTGCATGTCGCGACTGACGAGGAAAAGCCGGTACCATCGGTAACGGATATCTGGCCGGTCGCCGGTTGGCTCGAGCGCGAAGTGTACGACATGTACGGCGTGCTGTTCAGCGGCAACCCGGACCTGCGCCGCATCCTGACCGACTACGGGTTCCGCGGTCATCCGCAGCGCAAGGACTTCCCGCTCAGCGGCTTCGTCGAGCTGCGCTATTCGGAAGAGTCGAAGCGCGTAGTCTACGAGCCGGTCGAGCTGGCGCAGGACTTCCGTACGTTCGACTTCATGAGTCCCTGGGAGGGCGCGAATTACGTGCTGCCGGGCGACGAGAAGGGCGCGTTGCCCGAGGCCAAGGGTGCGCCGACGCCGCTGAAGGCCGACACGATCGTCAAGGCGGACGCGGCACAGTCGCCGACCCAGGCACCGAGCGAACCCAAGAGCACCGAGTCGACCGCGCAGACGGGCGCTGGCAAGTCGGAGTCCGATGCGACGCCGAAGCCTGCGAACCCAGACGTGGTCCCGACCAAGGGTGGAGGACAGAACCAGTGAGTCTGTATGTAGAGGAAGTTCTGGGCGAGACTGATGCTTCCGATCCGACGACCGGCGACGTCACGATCCAGAACTACACGATCAATTTCGGTCCGCAGCATCCCGCGGCGCACGGCGTGCTGCGCCTCGTCATGGAACTCGACGGCGAGATCGTCGAGCGCGTCGATCCGCATGTCGGCCTGCTGCACCGCGGCACCGAGAAGCTGATCGAGTACAAGACCTATACGCAGGCGCTGCCGTATTTCGATCGTCTCGATTACTGCTCGCCTTTGTGCATGGAACATAGCTGGGTGCTGGCGGTCGAGAAGCTGCTCGACCTCGAAGTGCCCGAGCGTGCGCAGTATCTGCGGGTGTTCTTTGCCGAGCTGACGCGCATCTCGAATCACATGCTCAACCTTGGGTCGCACGTGATGGACGTCGGCGCGATGACGCCAAACCTGTGGCTGTTCGAGATCCGCGAAGACTGCATGAACTTCTTCGAGCGCGTTTCGGGCGCGCGCATGCATTCGAACTATTTCCGTCCCGGCGGCGTGCATCAGGATGCACCGTTGAAGCTGCTCGCCGATATCGGCGACTGGCTCGACACGCGCCTGCCGCGGCTGTTCGAGGATGCGATCTCGCTCGTTGCGGACAACCGCATCTTCAAGCAGCGCAACGTCGACATCGCCGCGGTCAGCCGCGACGACGCGATCAAATGGGGCTTTTCCGGCCCGATGATCCGCGGGTCGGGCATCGCCTGGGATCTGCGCAAGTCGCAGCCCTATGATGCTTACGCCAAGATGGACTTCGAGGTACCGGTCGGCACGCGCGGCGATTGCTATGACCGGTTCATGGTGCGCGTCGAGGAAGTGCGTCAGTCCGCGCGGATCATGAAGCAGTGCCTGGCCGAGATGCCCGAGGGGCCGATCGCATCGCTCGATCGCAAGGTCGTGCCGCCGAAGCGCGCCGAGATGAAGCAGTCGATGGAAGCGTTGATCCATCACTTCAAGCTCTACACCGAGGGCTTCCACGTGCCCGCCGGCGACGTCTACGTCGCGACCGAAAGCCCCAAGGGTGAGTTCGGCGTGTATCTAGTCGCCGACGGCAGCAACAAGCCGTACCGCTGCAAGATCCGCCCGACCGCGTTCTCGCACCTCCAGGCAATGGACTTCATGGCGAAGGGCCACATGCTGGCGGATACGACCGCGATCCTCGGTGCGATGGATATCGTTTTTGGTGAATGTGACCGCTGATGGCTGAAGCTCCGAAAATTCCCGACGAGGCCGAGACCCGCGCTCGCTGGGGTTCGTTCGCGTGGACGGACGAGAACCAGATGAAAGCGAACGAGATCCTCGGGCGCTATCCCAAGGGGCGTGAACAGTCGGCGTCGATCCCGTTGCTCGATCTGGCGCAGCGCCAGGTCGGCGCGGAAACGCAGACGCAGGGCTGGTTGCCGGTACCGGTGATCGAGTTCGTCGCGCGTCAGATCGGCGTGCCGTACATGCGCGTCTACGAGGTCGTCACCTTCTACACGATGTTCAATCTCGCCCCCGTGGGGCGCTTTCACGTGCAGGTCTGTGGCACGACGCCGTGCATGCTGCGCGGGTCGGACGACGTTCTTGCCGCGTGCAAGAACCGTGGTCTGGTCAAGGGCGGCACGACGCCTGACGGGATGTTCACGCTGACCGAGGTCGAGTGTCTGGGCACGTGCGCGAACGCGCCGATGGTGCAGATCAACGACGATAACTTCGAAGATCTCGATTACGACAAGACGACCGAGATCCTCGAAGCGCTGGCCAATGGCGGGCACCCGACACCGGGTCCGCAATTCGGTCGTCGCGCAAGCTGCCCCGAAGGCGGCCCGACCTCGCTGAACGCGATGGTCGACGCGAACCACGATTACCGGGGGGAGTGGGCCTGATGCTCGCCGACAAGGACCGCATCTTCACCAACATCTACGGTTTTCAGCCGTGGAATGTCGACGCAGCGATCATGCGTGGCGATTGGGACAATACCAAGGATCTGATGGCGCTAGGCCAGGACGCGATCATCGACGTGATGAAGGCGTCGGGTCTGCGCGGCCGCGGCGGTGCGGGCTTCCCGACCGGCACCAAATGGTCGTTCATGCCGAAGGAGCCGAAGCCCGACCGGCCGAACTTCCTCGTCATCAATGCCGATGAGTCCGAGCCGGGCAGCTGCAAGGATCGCGAGATCATCCGCCACGATCCGCACAAGCTGATAGAAGGTGCGCTGGTCGCCGGATTCGCGATGCGCGCGCGCGCCGCGTACATCTACATCCGTGGCGAATATATCCGCGAGGCCGAGACGCTGTTCGCGGCTGTCGCCGAGGCGTATGACCGCGGCTTCATCGGCAAGAACGCGTGCGGGTCGGGCTACGACTTCGACGTGTTCGTGCATCGTGGTGCTGGCGCCTATATCTGTGGCGAAGAGACCGCGATGCTCGAGAGCCTCGAGGGCAAGAAGGGCCAGCCGCGGCTGAAGCCTCCATTCCCGGCGGGTGCCGGTCTTTATGGCTGCCCGACGACGGTCAACAACGTCGAGTCGATCGCGGTTGCCCCCACGATCCTGCGGCGCGGTGCGGCTTGGTTCTCCAGCTTCGGCGCGGAGAACAACCGCGGTACGAAGCTGTTCCAGATCAGCGGCCATGTGAACAAGCCGTGCGTCGTCGAGGAAGAGATGAGCATCTCGTTCCGCGACCTGATCGAGACGCATTGCGGTGGCATCCGCGGCGGCTGGGACAATCTGCTCGCGGTAATCCCGGGTGGCTCTTCGGTGCCGTTGGTGCCCGCCGCGCAGATCATGGACTGCGCGATGGACTTCGACGGCCTGAAGGCGGTCGGCTCGGGCCTCGGCACCGCGGCGATCATCGTCATGGATAAGTCGACCGACATCGTCCGCGCGATCAGCCGCATCTCGTACTTCTACAAGCACGAGAGCTGCGGCCAGTGCACGCCGTGTCGCGAGGGTACCGGCTGGATGTGGCGCGTGATGGAGCGGATGCGGACCGGCGACGCCGAGCTGTCCGAGATCGACATGCTCCAGCAAGTCACCAAGCAGGTCGAGGGTCACTCGATCTGCGCGCTCGGCGACGCCGCAGCGTGGCCGATCCAGGGCCTGATCAAGCATTTCCGCCCAGAGATGGAACGCCGTATCCGCGAACGTGGTGGCGACACCGCGCCGATGATGGAAGCCGCAGAGTAATGCCCTTAGTCAAAGTCGATGGCGTAGAGATCGAGGTGCCGCAGGGTGCCACCGTGCTGCAGGCGTGCGAGCTTGCGGGCAAGGAGATCCCGCGTTTCTGTTATCATGAGCGGCTGAGCATCGCCGGCAATTGCCGGATGTGCCTGGTCGAGGTGAAGCCTGGTCCGCCGAAACCGCAGGCGTCGTGCGCGCTGCCGGCGGCGGACAAGCAGGAGATCTTCACCAACTCGCCGATGGTCAAGAATGCCCGCGAGGGCATCATGGAATTCCTGCTGATCAACCATCCGCTCGATTGCCCGATCTGCGATCAGGGCGGCGAGTGCGATCTGCAGGATCAGTCGGTCGCGTACGGCCGTGGCCATTCGCGCTACGACGAGAACAAGCGCGCGGTCACCGAGAAGTACATGGGTCCGATCGTCAAGACGGTCATGACCCGCTGCATCCAGTGCACGCGCTGCATCCGGTTCGCCGAGGAAGTGTCTGGCGTCGAGGAGATCGGTGCGATCTTCCGCGGCGAGGACATGCAGATCACCTCGTATCTCGAGAATGCGGTCAAGAGCGAACTCAGCGGCAACGTCGTCGATCTGTGCCCGGTGGGTGCGCTGACGTCGAAGCCGTATGCGTTCGAGGCTCGTCCTTGGGAATTGCGCAAGACGCTGACGATCGACGTGATGGACGCGGTCGGCACCAACATCCGGCTCGACAGCCGTGGTCGCCAAGTGCTGCGCTGCGTGCCGCGGATCAACGAGGACGTGAACGAGGAGTGGGCGACCGACAAGACACGCCACGCGATCGACGGCCTTGTGCGCCGTCGCCTCGACAAGCCCTATGTCCGCGTGAACGGCAAGCTCGTCCCCGCGACGTGGGACGAGGCGTTCGCGGCGATCAAGGCGGTCGACGCCGGTTCTAGCGTGGCTGCCGTCGCGGGCGATCTGGTCGATTGCGAGACGATGTACGCCGCCAAGGCGTTGCTCGCGAAGATGGGTTCGACGTTGCTTGAAGGCCGTCAGACCGGCATGGATTACGATACATCCAGCATCGCCGCGGTGAATTTCAACACGACGATCGCCGGCACTGAGCGTGCCGACGCGATCCTGCTGGTGGGCACCAACTTGCGCTGGGAAGCGCCGCTGGTGAACACGCGGGTGCGCAAGGCGATCAAGAAGGGCGCGAAGGTCTTCGCGATCGGGCCGGAGACGGACCTGACCTACAAGGTCGAGTGGCTCGGCGACGATCTGGCGCTGCTCGGCAAGCTGCCCGAGGCGGTCATCGAAGCGTTCGGCAAGGCCGAGCGTCCGATGGTGATCGTCGGTGGTGGCGCGCTGAAGGGTGGCCATGCGGCTGCGCTGAAGCTCGTCGATACGCTCGGCCTCGTGAAGGCTGATTGGAACGGCTTCAACGTCGTTCACATGGCGGCCTCGCGGATGGGCGGGCTTATGCTCGGTTACGCGCAGAAGGGCGGCATCGCCGAGGTGATGGGGGCGAAGCTTGGCTTCTTCCTCGGCGCCGATGAGGTCGATTTCAGCAAGTTTGCAGGCTTCAAAGTGTTCGTGGGCCATCACGGCGACAAGGGGGCCGCGGCCGCCGACGTCATCCTGCCGGGCGTCACCTATGCCGAGAAGTCGGGCACGTGGGTAAACCTCGAGGGTCGCGTCCAGCGCGGCGAGCGTGCGGTGTTCGCCCCCGGCGACGCGCGCGACGACTGGTCGATCTTCCGCGCGCTGTCCGATACGCTCGGGCATACCCTGCCGTTCGACAGCTTCGAGGGGCTGCGCGAGGAAATGTACGCTGCCGTGCCCGCGCTGCGTCATCAGGCGCTAGCGACGTTCGAGTGGAACCCGCCTTCGCTTAGCGGTGCCAAGAACGGTGGGGGCGAGGGCGTTCTCGCCGGCTATCCGATCAAGGATTTCTACCTGACCAACGCGATCTGCCGTGCGTCGCCGACGATGCAGCGCTGCTCGGCCGAACTTCTCCACGGGGAAGACTATGCGGAGGCCGCCGAATGATCTCCTGGTTCGAATCCTCGCTCGGCTATAACTGGGCGTTCTTCCTCGCGACGATCATCGACATCCTCGTGATCGCCTTGCCGCTGATGTTGGCGGTCGCGATGATCATCTATGCCGATCGTAAAATCTGGGCGGCGATGGCACTGCGTCGCGGTCCCAACGTCGTCGGTCCGTTTGGTCTGCTGCAGAGCTTCGCCGACGGCCTGAAGGTGTTCCTGCAGGAGACGATCGTCCCCGCAGCCGCCAACCGGACGCTTTTCCTGTTGGCCCCGATCATCACCTTCACGGTCGCCCTGATCGTCTGGGCAGTGGTGCCGTTCGGGGTCGGCGTCGTGCTCGCGGACATCAACGTCGGGTTGCTCTACGTGCTCGCGGCGTCGTCGCTGGGCGTCTACGGGATTATCCTGTCGGGTTGGGCGTCGAACTCGAAATACCCGTTCTACTCGGCGCTTCGTGCGGCCGCGCAGATGGTGTCGTACGAGGTCGCGATCGGCTTCATCCTGATTTCGGTCGTGCTGTGGACCGGGAGCTTCAACCTGTCGGCGATCGTGATGGCGCAGAAGTCGCACGTCTGGTTCGTCAACGGCTACATCCTGAACCCGTTGATGTTCCCGATGGCGGTGATGTTCTTCATCTCGTCGCTCGCCGAGACGCAGCGCGCGCCGTTCGATCTGACCGAGGCGGAGAGCGAGCTCGTCGCCGGCTACCAGACCGAATATTCGTCGATGTCGTTCGCGCTCTTCTGGCTCGGCGAGTACGCGAACGTGCTGCTGATGTGTGCGCTCAACGCGACGCTGTTCTGGGGCGGCTGGCTGCCCCCGGTCGACTGGGCGCCGCTCTATTACGTGCCGGGGATCATCTGGCTGTTCGCCAAGATCCTGTTCTTCTTCTTCCTGTTCAGCTGGGTGAAGGCAACCGTGCCGCGCTATCGCTACGATCAGCTGATGCGGCTCGGCTGGAAGGTCTTTCTCCCCGTCTCGCTGTTCTGGGTTTTCCTCGTGTCGGGCTATCTCATGCTGACGCGTGTTGGAGTGGGTTCATGAGCGTCGCTCAGATCATCAAGTCGTTCACCTTGTGGGAGTTCGTTAAGGCGCACGCGTTGACGCTTCGCTATTTCTTCAAGGAAAAGGCGACGATCAACTATCCGTACGAGCGCAATCCGGTCAGCCCGCGGTTCCGTGGCGAGCATGCGCTGCGGCGGTATCCGAACGGCGAAGAGCGGTGCATCGCGTGCAAGCTGTGCGAGGCGGTGTGCCCGGCGCAGGCGATCACGATCGAGGCCGAGCCGCGCGACGACGGCTCGCGCCGCACCACGCGCTACGACATCGACATGACCAAGTGCATTTACTGCGGCCTGTGTGCCGAGGCGTGCCCGGTCGACGCGATCGTCGAGGGGCCGAACTACGAGTTCGCCACCGAGACGCGCGAAGAGCTGATCTACGACAAGTCGAAGCTGCTCGATAATGGCGATCGTTGGGAAAGCGCGATCGCGGCGAACCTTGCCGCCGATGCGCCGTACCGTTAAGCGAGCGCCGCGATGACACAGATTAACTCCGTAGTCCCAGCGCAGGCTGGGATCTCGTGCCGCACGGGCGCATCCTTCAACGTGAAGACCCCAGCGTTCGCTGGGGCGACGGGGAGGGTGATCGCGTGATCCAGGCCTTGGCTTTTTATCTCTTCGCCTTCGTCGTCGTCCTGTCGGGAGCACTGACGATCGCGTCGCGCAACCCGGTTCATTCGGTGATGTGGCTGATCCTCGCGTTCTTTAACGCGGCCGGCCTGATGATCCTGGTCGGGGCCGAGTTCATCGCGATGCTGCTCGTCATCGTCTATGTCGGTGCGGTCGCGGTGCTGTTCCTGTTCGTGGTCATGATGCTCGACATCGACTTCGCTGAGATGCGTGCAGGCGTCGCCCGGTATTTCGGCATCGGTCTGGCGCTCGCCGTGGCGCTCGCCGCCGAGGTGATGATCGCGATCGGCGCTTGGAGCACCGGTCCGATCCAGCTCGCGCGTCGCGCCGCGCCGATCGACGATACCGTGCCGAACATTCAGGCGATCGGTAACCTGCTCTACACGCGCTATCTGTTCGTGTTCGAGGGCGCCGGTCTGGTGCTGCTCGTCGCGATGATCGGTGCGATCGTGCTGACCCACCGCCAGCGTGGCGGCGTCAAGGCGCAGAACATCAGCCGCCAGAACGCCCGTCGTCCGCAGGACGCCACGCGCAACACGAGCCCGGTCGTCGGGCAGGGAGTCGAACTGTGACGATCGGTCTCGTCCATTATCTGGTCGTCGCGGCGATCCTGTTCACGATGGGGGTGCTCGGCATCTTCCTGAACCGCAAGAACCTCATTGTCATTCTGATGGCGATCGAGCTGATCCTGCTGGCGGTGAACATCAATCTTGTCGCGTTCTCGGCGTTCCTCCACGATCTCGTCGGACAGGTGTTCGCGATGTTCGTGCTGACGGTCGCCGCGGGTGAAGCCGCGATCGGCCTCGCCATTCTCGTCATCTATTTCCGCGGTCGCGGCACCATCGCGGTCGACGACGTCAACCGGATGAAGGGGTAATACGGTTGATCCAGCTTATCGTCTTCCTGCCCTTGCTGGCCGCGATCATTGCCGGGTTCGGCAATCGCGCGATCGGCAACGTGCCGGCGAAAATCGTCACCACCGCCGCGCTGTTCGGGTCGTGCCTGTTGTCTTGGCCGATCTTCATCGGCTTCCTGTCGGGCACCAGCACCGCGACCGTCGCGCCGCTGCTAGACTTCATCCATTCGGGCGACATGAACGTCGCGTGGTCGCTGCGCGTCGATGCGCTGACTGCGGTGATGCTCGTGGTCGTCACGTCGGTGTCGGCGCTCGTCCACCTGTATAGCTGGGGCTATATGGACGAGGATCCCGACCAGCCGCGCTTCTTCGCGTATCTGTCGCTGTTTACCTTCGCGATGCTGATGCTGGTGACCGCGAACAACCTCGTCCAGATGTTCTTCGGCTGGGAAGGCGTGGGGCTCGCGTCCTACCTCCTGATCGGGTTCTGGTTCCGCAAGCCGTCCGCCAGCGCCGCTGCGATCAAGGCGTTCGTCGTCAACCGCGTCGGCGATCTCGGCTTCATGC
>JAYVRZ010000264.1:0-6562 GCA_043775965.1 Sphingomonas sp. | reverse complement strand
AACTCGTCCGCATCCCGTCCGTCAACGCATTCGCCAGTCTCGGCCCCCCATATCCGTCACCCCAGCGGAAGCTGGGGTTTCTCACTTGGGGCGCGGGGCCCGCCTAACCGGGAGATCCCAGCTTTCGCTGGGATGACGGGAAGGGGGGAGCGGGACGTCGGACAGTCGACGCCGAACCACGTGGTCCGCGTGTTAAATCCGTCTCGGCTGCCGCATCTTCAGCCCGTCTCAACTGCCGCACGTTCAGTCCGTCTCGACCCCAGCGCGTTAAATCCGTCTCGCCTGCCGCGTTTTCAGCCCGTCTCGCCTGCCGCGTTTTCAGCCCGTCTCAACTGCCGCATGTTTAGCCCGTCTCGACTGCCGCCCGTCTCGGCTGCCGCATGTTCGGTCGGTCCCGGCCCCCGCGCGTTAAATCCGCCTCGGCCCCCGCCGTTCGGTCCGTCGGCCCCGGCGCGTTCAGTCGGTTTCGGCCCTTGGCGCGCCGCTTGCCGTCACCGGTTGGGGGCCGTTCGCCGTAGCTTCCAACGTCGAATCGCCGCCTAACACGCGGTACAGCGTCACGCGGTTGCTTGCGCCGATCAGTTGGGTCGCGACGAGGTTGCGTTGCGCGGTGTACAAGGAGCGCTGCGCATCCAGGGAGGTCAGGAACGTGTCGATCCCGCCACGATACCGTGCGTCGGACAGGCGATAGGTGTCGAGTGCGGCAGCCGAGAAGTTGACGTTCGCCTGTAGCTGGTCGGCGATCGTGCCTTGCCGTGCGAGTGCGTCGGCGGTTTCCTGGAACGCGGTCTGGATGGTCTTCTCGTACGTCGCGAGTGCGGCGTCGCGCTGGGCCTTGGTATAGGCGACGTTGGCCACGCCTGCACCCGCGCGGAAGATCGGGTAGCTGATCGACGGCGCGACCGAATAATTGAATGCGCCGCCGGTAAACAGCGACGACAGCGCGCTGCTGGCGAACCCGAGCAGACCGGTGAGCGATACGGTCGGGAACAGGGCCGCGCGCGCCGCACCGATCTCCGCATTGGTGGCGCGGAGCTCGTATTCGGCCTCCACCACGTCGGGGCGACGCAGGAGGATGCGGCTGTCGAGCCCGGCGGGCAGCGTGGCGACGGTCGGTAGCGCCTGATCGATCGAGGCCGGGAGCAGGGCGGCGTTCACCGGCGTACCGACGAGCAGCTGCAACGCGTTGACGTCCTGCGCCAGCGCGGTCTTCTGAGTCGCGAGATCACTTTGCGCCGTGAACAGGATCTGCTGCGCCTGGCGGAGATCGGTGCGCGGTGCGACACCACCCTTCAGGCGCGCATTGGTGAGCGTGACGCTGCGCTGCGAACTGGCGACGGTGTCCTGCGCGATCTTGAGCAGGCTCTGGTCCGACGCGTAGGTGAGCCAGGCATCGGCGATGTCACCGACCAGCGTCAGGCGAGTCGTTCGCGCCGCGGCCTCGGTCTCGAAATAGCGATCGAGCGCGGCGCCGGTCAGCGAGCGGATGCGGCCGAACAGGTCGAGTTCGAACGCGGTGGTGCCGAGATCGACCGAGAAGGCGCTGCTCGAGCTGGAGGTGCTGACGACCGATCCGGTGGTGCCGGTACTGGTCCCGGTGCCGGTCCCTGTTCCGGTCCCGGTGCCTGTTCCGGTCCCCGTCCCCGTTCCCGTCCCGCCAGTGCTGGTGCCCGTACCGCTGGTCGCGGTGCTGGTCGCGCCGTTGCCGCCGCCCGAATAGGTGTAGCGACCGCTGGCGTCGATCTGGGGAAACAGGTCGCCGCGCTGGATGCGGTATTGTGCGCGAGCGGCGGCGATGTTCGCGGCGGCGAGGCGCAGGTCGCGGTTGTTCGCCAGCGCCTGGACGATGATCTGCTGGAGACGCGGATCCTTGAACACGTCGCGGTAGGTGATCGCGGGCAGCGCCGCCTCGGACTGGCGCAGATACGCGTCGCCGACCGGCCATGACGGCGGGGTCGGCAGCTCGGTGCGGGCGTATTTCGGCGCGAGCGAGCAGCCCGCCAGCGCGGTCGATGCGACCAGGATAAGGACTAGCGAGCGCATCATGCGGGCTCCGGCCGGTGAGGGCCCTGTGGTTCGGGTGGGCCCTGTGGTTCGGGTGGACCCAGCGGTTTGTCGTGGTCGCGGGCGTTATCGTGGCCATCGTCGTCACCACCGTGGAAGCCGGTCGGCTTGCCCCGGAGCTTGGCGATGCCGTCGCGCGCGCCGCGGCGGACGAGGACGAAGAACAGCGGGATGTAGAAGATCGCGAGGATCGTCGCGGTCAGCATGCCGCCGACCACCGCGGTGCCGATCGCGATGCGGCTGTTCGCACCCGCGCCGGTCGACAGCGCGAGCGGCAACACGCCGAGAATGAACGCGAACGACGTCATCAGGATCGGGCGCAACCGGATCTTCGCGGCCGACAACGCGGCCTCGATGACGCGCTTGCCCTTGCGCTCCTCCTGCTCGGCGAACTCGATCATCAGGATCGCGTTCTTCGCCGCCAGCCCCATCGTCGTGAGCAGGCCGATCTGGAGATACACGTCGTTGATCAACCCCCGCAGCGTGACCGCGAGGATCGCGCCGACCAGGCCCAGCGGGATGACGAGGAGCACGGCGATCGGGATCGACCAGCTCTCGTACAGCGCGGCGAGGCACAGGAACACGACGAGCAGCGACAGGCCGTACAGGATCGGTGCCTGGCCCGAGGACAGGCGCTCCTGGTAGGACAGCCCCGACCAGGCGACCGAGGTGCCGGGGATCTGGCCGGCGAGCTGGGCGATCTTGGTCATCGCGTCGCCAGAGCTGATGCCGGTCGCGCCCGAACCCTGGATTTCGTACGAGGCAATACCGTTGAAGCGCGACAGCGTCGTCGGCGCCTGGCCCCAGCTGGTCGTCGCGAACGACGAGAACGGCGCCATCTGGCCGTTCGAACCGCGCACGAACCACTGGCTGAGATCGGACGGCTCGGCGCGGAACTGCGCATCTCCCTGGACATAGACGCGCTTCACGCGACCGCGGTCGATGAAGTCGTTGACGTAGCTGCCGCCCCAGGCGGTCGACAGCGTCGCGTTCACGTTCGCCTGCGTAAGCCCGAGCGTCGACAGCTTCTGCTGGTTGGCATCGACGCGCAGCGTGGCGACGTCGGGCAGCTCGGTCAGGCGGATCGCGGTCAGCGTCGTGTCGGCGCGGGCGAGCGCGAGCAGCTTGTCGCGCGCGGCTTCGAACGCGTCCTGGCTCAACCCGCCGGTGTTCTGCAACTCCATGGTGAAGCCGTTCGACGAACCTAAGCCGCGGACGGCGGGCGGCACGAGCGAATAGACCTGCGCATCGCGGAAGCCCGCAAACGCCTGCGAAGCACGTTTGGTGATCGCGTCGGCAGTGTTCTCCTTGCCCTTGCGATCGTCCCACGGCGCAAACGCGACGAAGCCTTGCCCGGTGTTCTGGCCGCTCGCGCCGCCGCCGCCGCCGCCGCTGACCGTGAACATCGTGCGGACGTTCGCGGCCTCGTTCTTGTAGTAATATTGCTCGATCTGCTTCTGCAGCGCGAAGGTGCGGCCCTGCGTGGCGCCGGCGGGAAGTTGGAACTGGACGATGCCTGTGCCCTGGTCTTCGGTCGGCAGGAAGCCGGTCGGAAGCCGGAGGAACATCACCGCGAGCACCGCGACGATGACCGCGTAGATCAGCAGGAACAGCCATTTGCGGTCGACCACCGACTGCACCGCGGCGGTGTACCTGGCGATACCCTTGTCGAACGTCTCGTTGAACTTGTCGCCCGCGCGCGTGAAAAAATGGGTGACCTTCGGGAATTTGCGCTCGCCCCAGCTCTGCTCGGGGTTGCCGTCGGCATCCTTCTTCTTCTGCTTCAGCAACGTCGCGGTGAGCGCGGGGCTGAGGATCAGCGCGACCAGCACCGACAGGATCATCGCCGACACCATCGTCAGCGAGAACTGGCGATAGATCACGCCGGTCGAGCCGCCGAAGAACGCCATCGGCAGGAACACCGCCGACAGGACGAGCGCGATCGCGACCAGCGCGACGGTGATCTCGTTCATCGATTCGATCGTCGCCTCGCGCGGCGACATCTCGGGATTTTCCTCCATCAGCCGCTCGACGTTCTCGACCACGACGATCGCGTCGTCGACCAGCAGGCCGATCGCCAGGACCAGCCCGAACAGCGTCAGCGTGTTGATCGAGAAGCCGGCAAGATAGAACACGCCGAACGTGCCGAGGAGCACGACGGGCACGGCGATCGTCGGGATCAGCGTCGCGCGCCAGCTCTGCAGGAACACGAACATGACGATGACGACCAGGATGACCGCCTCGATCAGCGTCTTCACGACCTCTTCGATCGACAGCTTGATGAAGTCCGTCGTGTCGTTGGCGTAGGCGAATTTCAGGCCGGGCGGGAAGCTCTTGGCGGACTGTTCGACATAGGCCTTGACCAGCTCGGCGGTCTTGAGCGCGTCGGCGCCCGGCGCGAGCAGCACCGCGATACCGGCGCCGGGATGCGCGTTGACGCGGCTGCGCGCGTTGTAGTTCTCCGCGCCGAGTTCGATCCGGGCGACGTCGCGCAGCTTGACCACCGCACCGTCGGTGGTGGTCTTCAGGATGATGTTGGCGAACTGCTCGGGCGTCTGGAGCCGCGACTGTGCGGTGACGGTCGCGTTGAGCATCTGCGAGTCAGGTTGAGGTTGCCCACCGAGTTCGCCGGCCGCGACTTCGGTGTTCTGGCTGGTGATCGCGGTCGTCACGTCGCTCGGGATCAGCTGGTAGCTGGCGAGCTTGTTCGGATCGAGCCAGATCCGCATCGCGTACTGCGCGCCGAACACGTTGCTGTCGCCGATGCCGGGAATGCGACCGAGCGGATCCTGCAGGTTCGAGACGAGATAGTCCGACACGTCCTGGTTGGTCATCTTGTCGGTCTCGTCATAGACGCCGACGATCAGGAGGTTGTCCGGGTTCGATTTCCGCACCACGAGGCCCTGTTGCTGGACCTGGGTCGGGAGGCGGGACAGTGTCTGCTGGACCTGGTTCTGGACCTGGACCTGAGCGATGTCGGGATCGGTGCCCTTCTCGAACGTGACCGTGATCGTGACCGAGCCGCGCGACGACGAGGACGAGCTGAAATACAGCAGGCCGTCGATCCCGGTCAGCGATTGCTCGACGACCTGCGTGACGCTGTTCTGGATGGTTTGTGCGTTGGCACCGGGGAAGGTGGCGCGGATCGTCACCTGCGGAGGCGCGACGTCGGGATATTGCGCGATCGGCAGGCTGAGGATCGCACCGACCCCGCCGAGCATCACGATGATCGCGAGCACCCAGGCAAAGATCGGCCGATCGATGAAGACACGTGACAGCATAAGGGCTTAGCCGGCCTTTTTCTGGCTGGAGTCGCCGCCCGAGGATGAGTCCCGCTTGGGCGGCTCGATCTTTTGCGCGGTGTTTTCGGGGACCGGCTTCACGCTCTGGTTCGGTGCGATCTTCGACAGGCCCTGCGTGACGATCTTGTCGCCGGCGTTGAGCCCGCTGGTGACGACCCAGAACGCACCCTGCGTACGGTCCGCCTTGACCGTCTTCTGGACAGCCTTGTTGTTCGCATCGATCACATAGACTGTCGCGTTGCCCTTGGCGTCGCGCGACAGCCCCGCCTGCGGCACGAGGAACGCGCGCTGGTTGATCGACTGCGCGAACTTCGCCTGGACGAACATGCCGGGCAGCAGCAGCCCCTGCGGATTGGGGAAGCGTGCGCGGAGCGTGACGGTGCCGGTCTCGGTGTTGACCAGCGCTTCGGCGAACTCGACCGAGCCGGTGGCGCCGTATTCGCTGCCGTCCTCGAGCGTCAGGCGGACTTCGGCGCGGGTCGCGACGATGCCGTTCTGGCCGAGCGAGCGGCGCAGTGCGAGCAGGTCGCCCGACGATTGCTGGATATCGACGAACATCGGGTCGAGTCGCTGGATCTGCGCGAGCGGATCGGCCTGCGTCGCCGACACGAGCGCACCGACGGTGAACAGCGAGCGGCCGATACGGCCGGTGATCGGCGCGGGGACGGTAGTGAATTTGAGGTTGATGCGGGCGGTTTCGAGCGCGGCGCGGGTCTGCGCGACCGAGGCGGTGGCCTGGCGCGAGGTGGCGACCGCGTTGGTGTAATCCTGCTTGCTGATCGCCTCCATCTCGGCGAGCGGCTTGTACCGGTCGGCGAGCACCTTCTGTGCCTGCTGGTTCGCCTGCGCGCTTTGCAGATTGGCCTGCGCCTCGTTGGCGGCGGCGCGGTAGAGGCGCTGGTCGATCTCGTAGAGCGGCTGACCCTTCTGGACGAGCGACCCTTCGGTGAAGAAGCGGCGGCGGATGATACCGGTGACCTGCGGGCGGACGTCCGAGCTTTCGAACGCGGTGGTGCGGCCGCTCAGTTCGGTGGTCATCGCGACGCTGGTCGGCTGGACGACGACATAGCCGACGGTCGGCGTGCCCTGGCCCGGCTGGCCGGACTTGCCGCCCTTGCCCTGCGCCCCGCTATTTTTGGAGGCGTCGTCGCCGCCGGAGCAGGCTGCGAGGGCGATCATGGCGGGCGCCATGAGGA
>JAYVRZ010000263.1:0-2693 GCA_043775965.1 Sphingomonas sp. | reverse complement strand
GCTTGTTGTAGCTGTGACCGCTCTGAACACGCACCGATGCGATCTCGCTCACTCGGACCGCTACCTGGTCGATTTTGAACATTTCGCTCACGTCGGCGCTCCCGTCATGCCGCCGCCAGCCTCGACCCCGCCATGGACATGCTCGACCAGGCTGATGCCCGAAGCCACGACGTCCTCGCTCACGGTAACAGTCCCGGTGATCGTCACATCAGCGGTGATCTCGACCCCATCGGGCGCGGTCACCGTAACCTTGCTTGCCGCGACGATCTCGATCGCCTCGCGGCCCAGCTTCACCACGTTGCCCAGATCGTCGAACAGCGCGACCTCGCCCTGTTCAAGGCCGCGCAGGCGATAGCGCCGGTCCTCGACGACGATCGCCACCGCGTGGCTCCGCAGTCCGCCGACGCACGCGATCAGCGCCTCGGCGTCCGGGTGCGGGTGCGAAGTGAAGCCGTAGTTTTGCAGGCGCTCCACCGCGTCCTGGCCTTCATCGGACAGCAGTTCGAGCTGGAGTTCCTGCGCCTGGCGCGCGTCGTCGATCCGCCGCACCACGCCCCGGCCGAACATCAGCCGCACCCGGTTCTCGACTGGTCCCATCATTTGGCCCATGAGCTGGCGGAGATTTTTCACGCGGCCTCTGCCTTCTCGCTCTCGGCGAGCTGCGCCCAGGCATCCGGCGGGACCAGCGTCAGCTCGCAAGTCGTGCCCTGGTCGTTGCTGCGCGAGAGGAGGACGCGCTCGATCAGCCACTCGCCGCCGACTGCGGCCGATCGGCTGATACACTCGGCGCGCGCGCCCGGCTGCCATACGACCCCGCCATCGGCGAACCAACCGGGCACGACCGCCCGAACCCCGGCACCGCGGCCCTTGCGCGTGGTCTTCTCCCACTGCGCGCGCTGCTTGAGGTTGGCGCCATCGGACTGTTCTTCGCCGACAACGATCAGCGGACGATAGCGCGTGATCGCGTCGTCCTTCGCCCCGCCCGAGACTTGCGCGACCGCCTTGCCGTGGCGGCGATCGTCGCCCGAGGCCTGCCCCTTGACGATGTACGCCGAGAACCGCTCGCTGACGTCGATGAAGCTTTCGATCGACTTGAGGTTGGCCCCTTCCGCGAGCCGCCCGGATCGCGCGCCGCTGTCGGGGTTGCCGATCCGGACGCGCCCGTCGCCCAGCGAGAACAGGATCAGACCGCGGTACCGCGCCATCCGCTCGAGCGCGGCCCAGGCGGTCTCGCCCTGCTGGAGCGCAAAGCGGGTGAGCGCCTTGCCGGTGTCGCCGACGATCTCCAGCTCGACCCCGAACGGAGCGGCGATTTCCTGCGCGATCGCATCGAGCTTGAGGTTGCGCCAGCTGCCTGGCACATTCGCGGCCGAGCAATCGACCAGGTCCGCCGCCTTATCACGCCCGGTCACTCGAACGTTGCGGTCACCGGCATCGAGCGAGCGTTCCACGCGGTCGATCCACCCACTGATCAGCGTCTGGCCACCTAGCCGGATCTCGCACGCCTTCCCCGAACGCAACGGCCAGTCCTCGATCCCGGTGCGTTCCTTGGCGGTCAGCGCCAGGTCGAAGCTGCCGACCAGCGTGTCGATGCCCCGGTCGATCGCGATTTCGGTCCAGCCCAGATAGGCCTGGCCGTCGAGCACCAGCGCGATCTCGTGCGGGGGAAGGGTGCTGTTGGCGACCATCATGCGGCCGTCAGCAACTGAAGCGTGCGCCCGCCGGGGACGAAGCCGGGGTGGACCACGCGGTTGCGCGCTACGATCTCGGCCGCGCGGTCTTCGACCTCTCCGGTGCCATACAGCCGGTTGGCCAGCGCCAGCGCCGGGGCGGTGCCATCGGGCTCGAAGTCATAGACCCGCGCCAACGTCGCCCCTCGCGCCGAAATATCGCGCGCCACCGCACGCCGCAGCCGGTCGAACACCTCGGCCCCCGCGTCGTCGCCGCGATCGGCGGCACCCAGCGCCAGCGCGTCGAGCCGCACCGTCACCGCGTCGCGCGTGGCGATGGCGTCGTCGTAACTGGCGAACGGCAGCGTGCTCGTCGTGCGCACCAGCTCGGCAGCGGTGGCGCTGCGGAACAGGTCGAGCAACGCCGCGCGATTGTCCGCCTCGCGCCGACGCGAGGCGGTGCGGTCGGGGAACTCGGGCTCGTCAGGCATCCAGTCGAGCATGGTGGTTAATGCCGTCACCCGCCCGCGCGCGTTCGACGCGCGCGGGGTCAGCAGCGCCACCGCCTGGACCAGCCCGACCAGCGAGGAGCCCAGCGCCAGCGGATCGCGCAGCAACCGCCCCAGATTGTCGGGCAGGAACCGCAGGCCAGCGTCGAACGCGCGCAGCGCCGGGCCGATCCCGCCCTGCAATCCCGCCGCGATCTGCGATACGGTGGCGATCCCGCGGATCAGCCGACCGGCTGCGTTCTCGACGAAACCCGCCGCGCCCGCGATCGAGAACTTGCCCGCGAACAGCCCCGGTGCCGCCGCCAGCTGAGCGTCCGCCTCGATCGCGCCAAGGCCGCCCGCCGAGACGCCGATCGGCGCGGCCACCGGCAGCCCGGCCTCGCCGAAGGTGATCTGGAACCAGCACACCCCGCCCTCATCGGTCGATTCGTTGCTGGTGTAATCGAGCGCGACCACCATCATCCGACCGTGCCAGGGATGGATCAGCAGCCCCGGCCCGGCGTCCTCGAGCGCG
>JAYVRZ010000262.1:0-9645 GCA_043775965.1 Sphingomonas sp. | reverse complement strand
GAAACAGGCGGAGGCCGGCGTTATCGAAGAGATGATGCGCGACGTGCCGATCAAGCGCCTTGGTCGAGCCGAAGAGGTCGCCGCCGCGGTCCTGTGGCTCTGCAGCCCTGCCGCCAGCTTCGTCGTCGGCCATGTGCTGGCCGTCGATGGCGGATACGTCGCACGCTGAACACCGATCCCCTTCAACCTTCAGGAGACATGACATGACAGACGAACCAACCAACGCGCGCAAGACCTTCGGCGACATCGCGCCCAAGCTGGCCGAGATCACCGACAGGGTCCTGTTCGGCGACGTATGGGCTGACGACACGCTGTCGCCGCGCGATCGCAGCCTCGTCACGATCGTTAATCTGGCAGCCCTGTATCTCCACAACGAGATCGGCTTTCACCTCAAGAAGGGCATCGAGAACGGCCTGACGCAGGACGAGATCATCGCTGCGATCACGCACACCGCCTTCTATGCGGGCTGGCCGACTGCGATGACCGCGATCCAGGCGGCGCGCGAAGCGTTCGAGGACAGTTGAGTCCATGCCGCATATCTTGGTGAAAATGGTGGTCGGACATCCGACCGCCGCTCGCGAAGCGCTGTCGGACCGGATCGCCGCGGCGGTGACCGAGGCGCTTGGAAGCACCGCGGACGAGGTGTCCGTCGCTATCGAGGAGGTGCCATCGGCCGACTGGATGACCGCAGTCTACGCGCCGGAGATTGCCGCCTATCCCGAACTGCTGGTCAAGCGACCGGGCTATGGATCGCTGGCATCCCAAGGGATCACGACGGAGATCACGCGATCTCCGGCAAGCCGGCGAGATGCTTGTCCAGCGTGACCGGATATTCGCGCACGCGCACGCCGGTCGCGTTGTACACCGCGTTGGCGATCGCCGGCGCGACCCCCGACAGGCCGAGTTCGCCGACACCCTTCGCTTTCAGCGGCGACATCGTCGCATCGACCTCGTCGATGAAATGCGCCTCGAGATGCGGCACATCGGCGTGGACGGGGACTTCATAGCCGGCAAGGTCGTGATTGACGAAGAAACCGAAGCGCGTGTCCACGACCATCTCCTCCATCAGTGCGGCACCGATGCCCATCGTCATGCCGCCGATCACCTGACTGCGTGCGGTGGTAGGGTTGAGGATCCGTCCCGCGGCGCAGACCGCGAGCATCCGCCGCACGCGGACAGCGCCGGTATAGGCGTCGACCGCGACCTCGGCGAAATGCGCGCCGACGGTCTGCTGCGCATAGCGATCTTTCAGGTCGCCGAATTCCATGACGTCCTCGGCGACGATCTCGCCGTCCCGGGCGGCGTCGGCGAGCGGCACCGATCGACCCGCCGAACGGACGCGGCCGTCCGCGAAGGTCACGTCGGTGGTGTTGAAGCCCAACCGTTGCGCGACCAGATCGCGCAGCTTGGCGCAGGCGGCGTAAACCCCCGCCGTCGCCGACGCCGCACCCGCCTGTCCCCCCGAACCGGGGGTTTCGGGGAAGGTCGAGTCGCCGAGTTTCGCAGTCACCCGGTCGAGCGGAACGCCCATCATCTCGGCCGCGGTCTGCGCGACGATCGTGTAGCTGCCCTGGCCGATGTCCGTCATGTCGGTCTCGACCGTGACGTGTCCGTCCTTGCCTAGCCTGACACGGGCGCCGGCCTTCATGATCGGTGCGCCGCGGATGGCACTGGCCATGCCCATGCCGATCAGCCACTTGCCGTCACGCCGGCTGCCGGGTTTCGCCATCCGCTCGGCCCAGCCGAACCGCTCCGCGCCTTCGCGCAGGCACTGGATATAGGGCCGGGTAGAGAAGCGGCGCTCGGGCTTCTCAGGGTCGACCTGCGTGTCGTTGGCGATCCGCAGCGCCACGGGATCCATGCCCAGCTTCTCCGCCAGCTCGTCCATCGCGACTTCGAGCGCCATCATTCCCGGAGCCTCGCCGGGCGCACGCATCGCATTGCCCTCGGCGAGATCGAGAGGGGCGAGGTAGCGCCGCAACAGGCGGTTCTCGCCTGCATACATCAGCCGCGTCGGCAGCGTCGCGGGCTCGGTACGCCCGCCCGGCAGATTGCCCGACTAGCTGTCGTGACCGATCGCGACGAGCCGGCCGTCCTTTGCGGCACCCAGCCGGACCCGCTGAATCGTCCTTGGCCGGTGGATCGTGTTGTTGAACATCAGCGTGCGTTGCAGCACCAGCTTGACCGGACGCGCCGATACGCGAGCGGCGATGGCGGCAAGCGCTAGATCGCTCTGCGTCGTGCCTTTGCCGCCGAAGCCGCCGCCGATGAAGGCGGAGTGCAGGCGGATGTTTTCCTTCGGCGTGCCGATGATGAGGCCAAGATCGCGACACCCCCAGTTCATCGCCTGGACCGATGTCCAGCAGGTCAGTTGATCGCCATCCCACCGTGCGATGGTCGCGTGCGGCTCCATCATCGCATGCGCCTGATCGGGAACCGTGTAGGTTTCGTCGACCTTGACCGGCGCGCTGGCGAACGCGGTCGCAAACGCCCCGACCGTCACTTCGGTGGGGCCGCCAAATGCTTCTTTCGGCGCGATCGGGGTCGATGGTTTCTGCGCGGCAAGATCGAAGCGACCGTTCCCGCGGGCATAGGAGACGCGGATCAGCCCCGCCGCCGCACGCGCCTGTTCGAAGGTGTCCGCAACCACGACCGCGACGGCCTGGTGATAATGATCGACCATCGGGCCGGCGAGTACGCGCTGGACGTAGAACTCGCCTTTGCCGACCGGACCCGAATTCTCGTACGTGACGATCGCGTGGACGCCGGGCGCGGCGCGCGCGGCCGCGGAGTCGATGCGGTCGATCCGTCCCTTGCCGATCGCCGCACCGAGGATGTAGCCATAGGCTGCGCCCGGTGCGGCATCGTGATGTTCGGCGGCATAGCGTGCGGTGCCGGTCGTCTTCAGCGGGCCTTCGACACGCGTGTGCGCGCGACCGACCACGGTCAGATTGTCGATCGGCGTCGCGCCGGCTGGCGTATCGAATTTCATGCCGCGGTCTCCAGATCGGCCAGGAACCGGTCGTGCGTCATCGGCCTGGAGAACATCGGGAATTTTTCGTGACCGCGGCATCCTGTTCTTCGGGGCTCAGCGTCGCCGTGCAGTCGGTTAGCGTGACGACGCGGAAGCCGCGTTCGTACGCCGAGCGCATCGTCGATTCGACGCAGCAATTGGTCAGGAACCCGGCGATCACCAGATGGGTGATGCCACGCTGACGCAGAATAAAGTCGATATTGGTGCTGGCGAAGCAGTCGAGGCCACGCTTCCCCTCGATCACGATGTCGCCGTCGACCGGTGCCATCGCATCGGCGATCGCCGCGCCCCAGCTGTCTTTACGGAATGCGTTCGCCTGCCTGATGCCGGCCAGGATACCGTAAGAATCGGACGGCATCTCCGGATAACCCTGCGCGAAGGTGATCGGCGCGTGCATGATGGTCACGCCCCGAGCTCGCGCCTGTTCCACGACCGCCCGGCTGTGCGCCAGCATATTGGTGTCGGCCATGACCGCCTTCACCGCATCATGCTGTGCGCCGCCTTCGCTCACGAAGTCGTTCTGATACTCGATCAGCAGCAGCGCGGTCGTTTCGGGTCTCATCGTTCATTCTCCCATTCGCCCCGTGCCGACGTGGCTCACGCCACCGCCGGCAGCCGGTCGAAATGCTTGTCGAGGGTCAGCGGATAATCACGCAGGCGGACGCCGGTCGCGTTGTACATGGCGTTCGCGACTGCCGCGCCGACGCCGCACAGCCCGAGCTCGCCAACGCCCTTGGCCTTCATCGGGTTGGCCTTGTCGTCGGCCTCGTCGAGGAAGATCACATCCTGGTGCGGGATATCGGCGTGGACCGGCACCTCGTAGCTGGCGAGGTCGTGGTTGACGAAGAAGCCGAAGCGCTTGTCGACCGCCAGTTCCTCCATCAACGCACTGCCGACGCCCATCGTCATCGCACCGATCACCTGGCTGCGCGCCGATGTCGGATTGATGATCCGCCCGGATGCGCAGACCGCAAGCATTCGGCGCAGGCGGGTCGCGCCCGTGTAGATGTCGACACCGACCTCGACGAAGTGCGCGCCGAAGGTGGACAGCTGCCAGCTCTTGTCGAGATCGCCATATTCGATCTTGTCTTCGGCAATCAGCTCGCCCGCAGACGCCGCCTGGCGAAGGTCGGCGGAGCGGTTGCCGCTCGTGACCTTGCCGCCATCGAACACCGCATCGGCCGAATTATAGCCGAGGCGCTGCGCCACGGCCTCGCGCAGCTTGACGCACGCCGCATAGACGCCCGCCGTCGCGTTGGCGGCGCCGAACTGGCCGCCCGACCCGGCCGAGACCGGGAACGCGGAACTGCCAAGCTTCACGACAACCGTATCGAGGGGAACGCCCATCATCTCCGCCGCGGTCTGGGCGATGATCGTGTAGCTGCCGGTGCCGATATCGGTCATGTCGGTCTCGACGGTGACGATCCCGTCCTTGCCGAGCCGGACACGCGCGCCCGAGGTCATGTTCATGTGGTTGCGGAACGCGGACGCCACGCCCATCCCGACCAGCCAGCGTCCGTCGCGAACCTGGCCGGGCGTGGCATTACGACGCGACCAGCCGAACTGCTGCGCGCCCTCGGTCAGGCAACGGACCAGCTCGCGTTGCGAAAAGCGTCGCTTCGGGTCCTTCGGATCGACCTGCGTGTCGTTCTTCACGCGGAAGGCGATCGGGTCCATGCGGAGCTTTTCCGCCATTTCGTCGATCGCGATCTCGAGCGCCATCAGGCCCGGCGCTTCACCCGGCGCGCGCATCGCGTTGCCCTCGGGCAGGTCGAGCACTGCAAGCCGCATCGACGTCAGGCGGTTCGCACCGGCATAGAGCAGGTTCGTCTGGAGGACCGCGGCTTCCGGGCTGCCGACCGGCTGGTCGCCCGAGCCGCTCTCATGCGCGATCGCGGTGATCGTGCCGTCCTTGGCTGCGCCGATGCGAATGCGCTGGCGCGTGGCGGGACGGTGCGTCGCGTTGTTGGCCATGAACGGCCGGCTCATCGCGAGTTTGACCGGACGCCCGGCCGCCTTCGCGCCGAGTGCCGCGAGGACCGCATCGCTGCGCAGGAACAGCTTCCCGCCAAAGCCGCCGCCGACATAGGGCGAGAGGAAGGTGACCTTTTCCTTCGGCATGTTCAGCGTGGTGGCGAGATCGGTACGGCCCCAGTCGATCATCTGGTTCGATGTCCACACCGTCAGCGCGTCGCCGGTCCAGGCCGCCATCGAGGCGAACGGCTCCATCATCGCATGGCTGTGATCCGGCGTGGTGTATTCGGCATCGAGCTTCACCGTAGCCGAAGCGAAGGCGGTTTCGAACTTGCCGACCCGGTCTTCGCCCTTGTCGGGTTTGTCCGCATCGGTCAGCGGGGCCGTCTTCAACGCCGCATCCAGATCGAACCGGCCTTTGCGGCGCGCATAATCGACGCGGACCAGGCCCGCAGCCGCACGTGCCTGCTCGAACGTCTCGGCAACGACGACCGCGACGGCCTGGTGATAATGATCGACGTCCGGCCCGGCCAACAGCTTGACGGTGTTGAACTTCCCCTTGCCGAGTTTGCCGACATCGGCCGCGGTGACGATGGCGATCACGCCGGGCGCGGCCTTCGCTGCGACCGTGTCGATCGCGTTGATGCGTCCCTTCGCGACCGCAGCGCCGATCGCATAGCCGTAGCCGACGTTCTCGATCTCGCGGTGATGCTCATAGGCATACGGGGCAAGCCCGGTCGTCTTGAGCGGACCATCGACACGCGTATGCGCGCGCCCGACGACCTTCATGCGGTCGATCGGATTGGTGGTGGCGGGTGTTTCGAACTTCATGCGATTATGCCTTCGCTTCGGCGAGAACGGACGCCAGTGCGCGGGTGGCAAGCGGCAGCTTGAACGCGTTGTCCTTGGTCGGCGTGGCGCCCTGGAACGCGCGCGCCGTCACCGCAGCGGCACCGCGTGGCAGCAGCGCATCCGCCGCCTCGACACGCCAGGGGCGGGGGGCTACGCCTCCGAACGCAACGCGCCCGGTACCGTCGGGCTGGATCACCGCGGCCACCGACACCAGCGCATAGGCATAGGACGCACGATCGCGCACCTTCTCGTAGAAATGCTTGCCACCGAGCGGCTTCGGCAGCGTCACCGCGGTGATCAGCTCGCCCTGCTTGAGCACGGTATCCTGCTGTGGCGTGTCGCCCCATAGCCGGTAGAAGTCGGCGATCGGGATCGAGCGGCGCTGACCGGTCGCGTCGACGGTCTCGACGACCGCGTCGAGCACACGCATCGCCACGGCCATGTCACCGGGGAAGGTCGCGATGCAGCTGTCGCTGACACCGATGACGCCCAACTGGCGCGAATAGCCGCCGATCGCCGCGCAACCCGAACCCGGCTTGCGCTTGTTGCACGCCATGTTGGTGTCGTAGAAATACGGGCACCGCGTACGCTGGAGCAGGTTGCCGGCAGTCGACGCCTTGTTGCGCAACTGGCCCGAGGCGCCTGCGACGATCGCGCGGGTCAGCACGCCGTAATCGCGGCGAATGCGCTCGTCGGCGGCGAGGTTGGTGTTGGTCACCAGCGCGCCGATCCGCAGGCCGCCATCCCGCGTCGCCTCGATCTTGTCGAAGCCGAGATCCTGAACGTCGACGAGGTGCGTCGGCGTCTCGACCTCGATCTTCATCAGGTCGAGCAGGTTGGTACCGCCCGCGATGAACTTGGCGGCGGGGTTTGCCGCAACGGCCCGCGCCGCGCTGCTCGCATCCTTCGCGCGCTCATAGGTGAAAGCTCTCATGCGCTTGCTCCCGCGACTTCGGCCATGGCCTCGGCGATGTTGGAATAGGCACCGCAGCGGCAGATGTTGCCGCTCATCCGCTCGCGCATCTCGATGTTCGTCGCGGTCGGCTTGGCCATCAGGTCGTCCTGCGCATGGCTGGGAATGCCGCGCTTGATCTCGTCGAGGACCGCGACGGCCGAACAGATCTGCCCCGGCGTGCAATAGTCGCAGTGATAACCGTCATGCTTGATGAAGGCCGCCTGCATCGGGTGCAGCTTGTCGGGCGTGCCGAGGCCCTCGATCGTCGTGATCTCGTCGCCTTCGTGCATCACCGCGAGGCTCAGGCAGGAATTGATCCGGACCCCGTCGACCATCACGGTGCACGCACCGCACTGGCCATGATCGCACCCCTTCTTGGTTCCCGTCAGGTGCAGGTGTTCGCGCAGTGCGTCCAGCAAGGTCGTCCGCGGATCGAGACTGAGCTCGCGCTTCTCGCCATTGACCTTGAACCGGACTGGCATCGTCGGCGCCGCGCTCGCCCGTGGCGGTGTCGCGGCAACGACGACGGCGCCAGCGGGCGAAGCGACGATCGCCGCCGTCACCGCGCTGCCCGCCAGAAGCCCACGCCGCGAAAATTCGACTTCGGATATGCTCGACATGGGACTCATCTTCCTTGCTGCCAAACCGCGCGTCCGCGGTAACGTTCTGATCTTATTCAACGAATGTCGCAGACTCTAACGCACCACGATCACGTTCGGGGCGTGTATGGAGCTCATTGGAACCATGAGAACGACTCATGATCGCCTCGACGGAACACCGTACGTCGGATGCGACCGCAATGTCATAAGCCTCCACGACCTGGGCCATGGTCGAAAGTGCCAGCGTCTGCGGGTCACGGGTTGCCTTGATCAGTCCGACGGGTCCGACAATTCGTGCGACATCACGCGAATTCGCCCCCGCTTCCAGCAGGCGCCGCTGGCGCTCGCGATGCGTCCGCATGCTGCCCGTCGCACCGACGAAGAACGGGCGCTGTTCGAGGACCTGAAGCAATAGCGGTGTCTCCCAGTCGTGATCGTGGAACAGCGTGACGACAGCGGTCCATGGGTCGACGGCCAACCCGTCCGCGCGCCCGACGAACCGGAGATGCTCGGCGGAAATCCCCGCTTGCCTTGCGTCATGCACGAGCGTCGCCTGAGGGCTCAGCAGCATGACGTCGGCGCCAGAAGCGCGCGCGATATCGAGCATGGCGGCGGGTTCCGCGCCGTGCCCCATCACAACCAGTCGCAGGACCGGATCATGGCGGACGATGAAGGCCGTATCGCGCCATTGCGTGCGATCGTCTTCGGCGGAACAGGCGGAAATCAGATCGCCGTCGATCGTCAGCCGGAGCGTCAGCGGCTCGCGCCGTTCCAGAATGGCGATCGCGTCGTCGAGTTGCCGACGGTCGGGTGCCGGGGTGAACAACAGGTCGATGCTCCCGCCGCAGGGAGCCGAATGTCGATATAGCGCGACCCGTCACCGTAGCGCACGTGGCGCGCGTGCCCGTCGGCAAGGACCTCCTGCGCCTCGGCGATCACCGCGGCTTCCACGCACCCGCCGGAAAACGACCCCAGCGACTGTCCACTTGGGGCGACCGCCATATGCTCGCCGGGCGCGCGTGCCGCGCTGCCGGTCACGTCGGTCAGCGTCACCAACGCCGCCGGCGCCTGTTTCATGCCGCCACGACCTGCGCCTCGCCTACCGAGCCGCGATGGGCCCGGCCGATCGCCAGTGCAGCGAGTGCTGCGACCGCGAGCAGGGCGGCGCTTGTCAGGAACTCCGCGCGGGGGCCGGCCGCATCGAACACGATCCCGCCCATCGTCGCGCCAAGCGTGATGGCGAGCTGCACGATCGCCACCATCAGCCCGCCGCCGGCCTCAGCCTCGTCGGGCACGATGCGCGCCAGCCACGTCCACCACGCGACCGGCGCGGACGTCCCCGCGACCCCCCAGACCGCGAGCAATATCCCGACCGCGACGACCGACGTCCCGACGACCGTCAAGGCCACCGCCGTCACAGCCATCAACGCGGGCAGCACCGCGAGGGTGAGGAACAGCCCCCCGTTGAGCACGCGGCCGATCAGGACCGTGCCGATAAATCCGGACACGCCGAGAATGAGCAGCATGATCGAGAGCATGGCCGGCGAGACATGGGTCACCTGCTCGAGAAACGGCCGGAGATACGTGAACAGCGAGAATTGTCCGACGAACAGCATGGCGACGGTCAGCAGGCCGAATATCACGGGCGGACGGCGAAGCAACGCGAACATGCCGCGCGCGCTCTGCCGTTCGGCCACGGGGAGGCTTGGCAGCGTGATGGCCTGCCAGATCACCGCTGCGACTGCGACGGGGACCACGCAGAAGAAGGCCCCGCGCCACCCGATCAGGCTGCCGACGAAGCTGCCCAACGGCGCTGCAAGCACGGTGGCCAGCGCATTGCCGCCACTGATGACCGCGAGCGCCTTCGGGACCGACTGGCTCGGCACCAGTCGCATCGCGATGGCGGCGGACATCGACCAGAACCCGCCGATCGCCACACCCAGCAGCGCACGCCCGGCCATGAACACTAGGTAGGTCGGCGCAAAGGCGACGATGGCGCCGGACAACACCAGCATGCTGGTCAGGACGAGCAGGACGACCCGACGGTCCATCCTGCCCAGAACGGCGGACAACGACAAGCTCGTGACGACCGCGAACAGTCCGGATATCGCAATCGCCTGTCCGGCCTTGCCTTCGGTCAGGTTCAGCGTCTGCGCAATCGGGCTCAGCAGGCTGACGGGCATGAACTCGGACGCGATGAGCACGAAGCTGCACAGCGCCATCGCATAGAC
>JAYVRZ010000261.1:0-12008 GCA_043775965.1 Sphingomonas sp. | reverse complement strand
GAAACGACTGCCCTCCGCCAGCAACGTTCCCCAATTGGGCCCCGGCCTCCGCCGGGGAGGTGCAGTAGAGACGAACCCTCACGATCCTCCCCCGCCAGGGGGAGGTGGCACCGAAGGTGACGGAGGGGGAGGCAAGCGATCACGTCCGTTGCGTGTCCTCCCCCTCCGTCCGCCAAGTGCCGGACACCTCCCCCTTGCGGGGGAGGATCGAAGAACACCCACCCAAATCCCCTGTCCTACAACGAACCAATATGGTTCGCTCGCACCCTCAACAGGGCGGGACATCGACAATGACCATCGACACGCTAATCGACGCCGTCATCGACCGCGAAGGCGGCTACACCAACCACCCGGCAGACCGCGGCGGCCCCACCCGCTACGGCATCACCCAAGCCGTCGCGCGCACCGACGGCTACGCCGCCGACATGCGCGCCTTCCCCCGCGAGCAGGCGGAGAGCATCTACCGCAACCTCTACTGGACCCGCCCCGCCTTCGACCAGATCGCCCCTCGAGCCCCAAAAATCGCCGAAGAACTCTTCGACACCGGCGTCAACATGGGCCCCGCGGTCGCCACCACCTTCCTCCAGCGCGCGCTCAACGCACTCAACCGCGGCGCCACCGACTATCCCGACATGCTCCTAGACGGTCGTATCGGCCCCACCACGCTCGCCGCGCTCGACGCCTTCCTCGCGCGCCGAAAACCCGCCGGTGAAACCGTGCTCCTGAAAGCGATCGAGGCCCTCCAGGGCGAACGCTACGTCGCCCTCGCCGAGAGCCGCCCCGCCAACGAAGCCTTCCTCTACGGCTGGCTCGCGAACCGCACCTGACGCGCGAAACGAACCGCTTCCAGCGTCTGTACTTTCTATACTTCACTCTGCCCGGAGACCGAGCATGACCCCGCAACCCCTTCATTCCGCGAGCGAACCCCCGATCGATCCCTGGATCACTCGAGCCCGCCCGACCTTCCTCTATGTGATGTACACGCTGCTGCTCGGCGCAATTCCCGCCGGCCTGATCGCCGCCGTCCGCCCGGACACGGCGCAGGCGATCGCCGCCGGCATGTCGGCATATTTGAACGCGATTCCAGAACCGCTCTACGCGCTCTTCGGCACCGGCTATCTCGGCTACACCGTGGCACGCGAATGGGGGAAGGGGCGGTAGTCCCGCGTCTCCCGCCATCCCCTCCTTCCGTCATCCCCGCCCCTCCTCCGTCATCCCCGCCCCTTCTCCGTCATCCCCGCGGAGGCGGGGACCCATACTGGCCGCCTCCGGCGATAGAAGCGCACCCTCCGAGGGTCTGGATCCCCGCCTGCGCGCGGATGGCGAAATCAGGAATGACGAAACGGGCTTGAGGGGATCAGCCGGCACGGCGAATGCGAGCGACACCCGCCACAAGCCGCCCGTTGCACCCCCGAAACCGCACCCTACATCGCGCCTATGAGCAACGATCCCCACGCCATGCCGGTCTGGCACGGCACCACGATCCTATCGGTCCGCCGCGGCGGCAAGGTCGTCGTCATCGGCGACGGCCAGGTCTCGATGGGCCAGACCGTCATGAAACCCAACGCGCGCAAAGTCCGCCGCCTCGGCGACGGCAGCGTCATCGGCGGTTTCGCCGGCGCCACCGCCGACGCCTTCACCTTGTTCGAACGCCTCGAGCGCAAACTCGAAGCGCACCAGGGCCAGTTGCTGCGTGCCGCGGTCGAGCTCGCCAAGGACTGGCGCACCGACAAGTTCCTCCGCAACCTCGAGGCGATGATGATCGTCGCGGACAAGGACGTGACGCTGATCCTCACGGGCAATGGTGACGTGCTCGAACCCGAAAACGGCGTCGCCGCGATCGGCTCGGGCGGCAACTACGCCCTGGCTGCGGCCCGAGCGCTGGTCGAATACGAGACCGACGCCGAAGTCCTCTGCCGCAAGGCAATGGGCATAGCGTCCGAACTCTGCGTCTACACCAACGACCGCCTCACGGTGGAGACGATGGACTCGACCACCTAATTCCCCTCCCGCTTGCGGGAGGGGTTAGGGGAGGGGCCGAAATACACCCCACCCACACCTTCCGCTGCGGCCACGCCCTCCCCCGACCCCTCCCGAGCGGGTGGGGAGTAGGTAAAGAAAATGACCGACCAGCTCACCCCCAAGGCAGCGCTCTCCCCCAAGCAGATCGTCGCCGCGCTCGACGCCCACATCATCGGCCAAGCCGCCGCCAAACGCGCGGTCGCGGTCGCGATGCGCAACCGCTGGCGCCGCCAGCAGCTCAGCGAAGACCTCCGCGACGAGGTCACGCCCAAGAACATCCTGATGATCGGACCGACCGGCTGCGGCAAGACCGAGATCAGCCGCCGCCTGGCCAAGCTCGCCGACGCGCCGTTCGTGAAGGTCGAGGCGACCAAGTTTACCGAGGTCGGCTATGTCGGCCGCGACGTCGAACAGATCGCCCGCGACCTCGTCGAGGAAGCCATCCGCCTCGAAAAGGAACGGCGTCGTATAGCCGTCAAGGACAAGGCCGAAGAGGCCGCGATGGGACGTTTGCTCGATGCATTGGTCGGCAAGGATTCGAGCACCGCGACGCGCGAAAGCTTCAAGCAGCGCTTCCTCGACGGCCATCTGAACTCCGCCGAAGTCGAGATCGAGATCGAGCAGGCGCCGACCACGCCGTTCGAGATCCCCGGCGGCGCGCCGCAGATGATCAACCTCGGCGAGATGATGAAGTCGTTCGGCGGCGGGCAGCAGCTCAAGCGTCGCAAGCTCACCGTCCACGCGGCGTGGGACAAGCTCGTCGAGGAAGAGGCCGACAAGCGCCTCGACCAGGACGAGGTCAGCCGCGCGGCGCTGGCCGACGCCGAAGCCAATGGCATCGTCTTCCTCGACGAGATCGACAAGATCGCGGTCTCCGACGGCCGCGGCGGCTCGATCAGCCGCGAAGGCGTCCAGCGCGACCTGCTGCCGTTGATCGAGGGCACCACGGTCGCGACGAAATACGGCCCGATGAAGACCGACCACATCCTCTTCATCGCGTCGGGCGCGTTCCACGTCGCCAAGCCCAGCGACCTGCTCCCCGAGTTGCAGGGCCGACTGCCGATTCGCGTCGAGCTGAAGGGCCTCACCGAAGCCGATTTCGTCGCGATCCTGTCGGACACCAAGGCGTCGCTGCCGCTCCAATACAAAGCGCTGATCGCGACCGAAGGCGTCGGCATCGAGTTCACCGAAGACGGCATCGCCGCGATCGCGCGCATCGCCGCCGAGGTGAATTCGGAGATCGAGAACATCGGCGCGCGGCGCTTGCAGACGGTGATGGAGAAACTGCTGGAGGACGTCAGCTACAACGCCGAGGACCGCGGTGGCTCGAACCTCGTCATCGACGGCGCATACGTCGACAGCCAACTCAAGGAAATCGCGCGCAACACCGACCTGAGCCGCTTCGTGCTGTAGGCTGCAACGCAAATACGGTTTTCCTGCGCACGCAGGAATCCAGGGTACAAAGGGCATCGCTCGTAATCCTGGGTTCCTGCGTTCGCAGGAAAACCGAGAAATGTAGGGGAAAATCATGGACGTGACCGAAGCCATCGCCGCTCGCCGCTCCGTCCGAGGCTTCCTCGACACCCAGGTCGATCCCAAACTCCTCCGCGACCTCGCGGTAAAAGCATCCCGAGCCGCAACCGGCGGCAACCTTCAACCCTGGCACATCGCCATCGTCCAAGGCGAACCCCTGGCCCGCCTCAAGGCGACCATGGCCGAGAAGATCGCCGCCGGCACCACCGAAACCCCCGCCTACGACATCTACCCGAAGGACCTCGCCGCCCCCTACCGGGACCGCCGCTACGCGGTCGGCGAAGCGATGTACGCGCACCTCGGCATTCCCCGCGACGACAAGGCCGCCCGCCGAGACTGGTTCGCGCGAAACTTCGATTTCTTCGGCGCCCCCGCCGCGTATTTCTGCACGGTCGACAAGCGGATGGGCCCGCCGCAATGGTCGGACCTCGGCATGTACCTGCAGAACCTGATGTTGCTCGCGGCGGAAGCCGGCCTCGCCACCTGCCCGCAGGAATGCTGGGCGATGTATCCGGAGACGGTCGGGAGGTTCTTGGATTTGCCCGAGGACCGCATGCTCTTCTGCGGCATGGCGATCGGGTATGAGGATAAGACGGCCCCGGCTAACGCCTTGCGTACCGAGCGCGCGGACGAAGCGGAATGGCTGACGACGATCGGCTGATTTAAGGCGTCACCAAAAGCCAAGAAACCACCCCGGCGAAGGCCGGGGCCCAATAGGAGGGACCTGAGTGACCCGCCGCGCGCTCCATCAGAAGCGTCTCCCAATTGGGCCCCGGCCTCCGCCGGGGTGGTGTGTGCGTGCTGAGCGTTCTCTCACACGCCAAGATTGTTCACCCGCCAAGGCGGGTGCCCAGACTGGGTCCCCGCCTTCGCGGGGAAACAAGCTTTTAGAGGACCACCGTCACCGGCTTGGCACCCTTGATCCCCGCCAGGATCATCGCTTCCCAAACCGCCGGATCACCCGCGGCGGCCATCGCCTTATCCGGCTCGCGCAACGTCTTCAGAACAGCCAGCGCATCCGGCAGGTAATCCGCCCACGCATCGTCGATCAACCGCGACGCCGATTCGGCATCGCCGCCAGCGTTCGCGCTGATCCGCTGTCCCGCCAGCACGCGTGCGACGCGTTCGGCGACAGGTGTAGTGGAAACGTCCATGAGCATTCTCCTCGCGGGCCAGCGTATAGCAAACCCGCGAGGCGAACGAATGCTCCTTAGCGTGCCGAGCTAGGACCCGCGCCGCGGCTCGGACCACGGCCACCGCCGCTACCAGCCGGCCGACCGCCGCCGCCCTGGCCGCCGGGACGACCACCGCCCTGGGGACGACCGCCGCCACCTTGGCCGCCGCCGCCACCCTGGCCGCCACGGCTGGCACCCGCATAGTTGCGCCCGGTCGTACCGGTAGCCCGCGGCGAATGCGTCGCGCGCGGCCGTGCCGGATCGCGGGGACGATCGATCCGGACCTCAGGATCGGCGCCCATCGTCTTCACGCGCGTCTGCTTGATCTGGTTCGACAGGTTGACGAAATCGTCCGGCAGCGACCGGACCTGGACCTTCTGGCGGGTGATCCGCTCGATGTCGCGCAGGTATGCCTTCTCGTCATCTGCGCAGAACGCGACGGCGATGCCGCTGGCGCCCGCGCGCGCGGTACGGCCGATGCGGTGGACATACTGCTCGGCGACGTTCGGCAGCTCGAAGTTGATGACGTGGCTGACGCCCGAGACGTCGATGCCGCGTGCGGCGATGTCGGTCGCGATCAGGACCTTGACCTTGCCCTGCTTGAACTCGCCGAGTGCCCGCTCGCGCTGGCCCTGGCTCTTGTTGCCGTGGATCGCGTTGCTGGCGATGCCGTTGCCCGCAAGCAGCTTCACGACGCGGTCGGCGCCGTGCTTGGTGCGCGTGAACACGAGCGCGCGGTCGATCGCCGGATCGGCCAGCGTGATCGTCAGCAGCGCCTGCTTCTCCGACTGGTTGCAGAAGGTGACATACTGGTCGACGCGCTCGGCGGTCGTCGCAGCGGGCTTCACCGACACCGTCTTCGGGTCGAGCAGGAACTGGCTCGCCAGTTCGCGGATCGCGACCGGCATCGTCGCCGAGAAGAACAGCGTCTGGCGCTTCTTCGGCAGCATGCGGACGATCTTCTTCAGCGCGTGGATGAAGCCGAGATCCATCATCTGATCGGCTTCGTCGAGCACGAGGATCTCGATCATCGACAGGTTGCAGAAGCCCTGCTCGATCAGGTCAATCAGACGGCCCGGCGTGGCGACGAGGATGTCGACGCCGCGGCTCAGGTCCTGGCGGTTCTTGTTGATGCTGGTGCCGCCGAACACGGTGGTCACCGACATCTTGCTGAACTGGCCGTAGGCGCGCGCGCTGTCGGCGATCTGGCTGGCGAGTTCGCGGGTCGGTGCGAGCACCAGCATGCGGCAATGCGTCGGCAGGACACGCTTCTGGGTTTCGGTCAGCCGCTGGATCGACGGCAGCACGAACGCCGCGGTCTTGCCGGTGCCGGTCTGCGCGATGCCGAGCAGATCGCCACCCTCGAGCAGGATCGGTATCGACTGCGCCTGGATCGGCGTCGGCTCGGTATAGCCCTTGGCTTCGAGCGCACGGACGAGCGGCTCGGCCAGGCCGAGGTTTGCAAATGACATGAATAGTCTCTCAAATAGATGCCGGGCTCGCGAATCCACACAAGGACGCGCGAGGGGCGGTGGTGTTTTGACACCCCGCGTGAAAAGGGAAGCCCGTTGGAAACGACCGAGGCGGAGCCAAGACCTGTAAAGGTCCAATCACGCTGCATTACGCTTCGATAGGCCGCATCTGCAGCAATTCGCGCCAAACGTCAAGCTTGGCTGCGGTTTCGCCGTTCGCTCTTACGTACGGCCCGACGTCGGGCGCCTCGACGGCAATCCGGGACTAGACCAGGATCTGCCCGAGGTGGAGATAGCGTTCGTTGAACTCGGCGACGTCGCGCAGGCCTGCCCAGTCGACGACGCTCACCTGCCGCTTCTTGCGCGCGATCAGCTTGTCGACTTCGAGCGATTTCAGCACGCGGTTCACGTGCACCGGCGTCAATCCCAGCGCGTCGCCCAATTGCTCCTGTGTCATCGGCAACTCGTACGCGATATCGCCGGGGGGTGGCGCTTTCTGGAAGCGCACCGTGAATTCGCACAGAAGATGCGCCAGCCGGCTGCGGGCGTTGCGGCGGCCGATATTGAGCAGCCATTCGCGGTGGATCGACGATTCCACCAGCGCGTCGATCCACAGGGCGTGGCTCGCGGCCGGGCATGCGGCGAGCAGGGTACGCATCGCCGGGATCGGAATCTCCGCCATCGTCACCCGGGTCAGTGCCTGGATGTCGTGGTCGGATTCATCGAGGAACAGGTTCTGCAGGTCGATGAATTCGCCGGGCGTCAGGATCGACACGATCTCGCGCTCGCCGTTGCGCGTCAGCTTCTGGCGATAGGCAAGACCCGCGACGATGAAGGCGCACCGCGTCGGGCGTTGGCCCTCCCGCAGCACATAGGTCGACGCATCGATCGTCCGCAACTTGAAGGGCAGGGCCGCCACGAGCGCGCGATCGGCCGCACTCATCGCGACGCGCGATGCGAACTTTCGAATCAACTGTTCAGTCACGGTGGAGGTTTCCACGTGCATGCTACGCATCCAAGGCAGGAGCACTCGTTCTCGCTGTCTCCATCGGCACGATAGCGTGTTGCGACACGCACCACCTTATCCCAGGATTGAGCTTTCGAACGAAACCCATGTTAGATTGAAATGCTGCATTATGTTCGACGCGCGCGCATGTTCGCGGCGGTCAACCGCCACGCATGGCGCCGTCATGCTATTTATCAGGGTTCGCCTGGCTCTTCGGATGTGACCATTATCGTCTGCAGCACGACGTCACCTTCGCCGCGCACCGTCACGCTGAACCTACTGCCTTCCCATACGACTTCCGGATGATCGCGCAGGTAATCGCCAGCGAACACCACCGCCTGGACGCGCGCCTCGTCGTCGTCCGCAAGGTCGGTGCCCTCGGTGTCCTTGTCGTACCTGTCCTCGCCGATATCGAAGAAGTACCGGGGCATGGTGCATGTCCTTCAGGAGGAAGCGTGCCCTATCCTACTGTGATGCGGACGCTTCCGCTCTTACCGAAATCAGGTTTTCGCACGAGCACCCCGCTCGACTTCGACGGCGCCGCAGGCGTAGGATAGGCAAAACAACGAGAGGATCCGCCGCATGAAACTGGCAAGCCTGAAAACCGCCGACGCAGCACAGGGACGCGATGGCAGGCTCGTCGTCGTCTCGAGCGATCTCGCCTGGTACGCGGACGCGAGCCATATCGCACCGACGTTGCAGGCCGCGCTCGACGATTGGGACCGGCTCGCACCGGCGCTGGCCAACCTGTCGACCGATCTCGAGCACGAGATGATCCCGATGCGCCGCTTCCACGAGCATGACGCCGCGTCGCCCTTGCCGCGCGCCTATCAATGGGCGGACGGCTCGGCCTATGTGAACCATGTCGCGTTGGTGCGACAGGCGCGCTCTGCCGAGATGCCGGACAGCTTCTGGCATGATCCACTGATGTACCAGGGCGGCTCGGACGGTTTTCTGGGGCCACGCGATCCGATCCCGCTCGGCGACGAGGCCTGGGGTTGCGACATGGAGGGCGAGGTCGTCGTCGTCACCGGCGACGTGCCGATGGGCGCGACGCGCGACGAGGCGCTGGCCGGCATTCTGCTGGTCGGCCTGACCAACGACGTATCGCTGCGCAATCTGATCCCCGGCGAGTTGGGCAAGGGCTTCGGCTTCTTCCAGTCGAAGCCGGCCAGCGCGTTCTCGCCCGTCTTCGTCACGCCCGATTCGCTCGGCGACTGGTGGAAGGACGGCAAGCTGCACCGCAAGCTGATGGTCGATCTCAACGGCCAGCCGCTCGGCCGTGCCGAGGCCGGCGAGGACATGACGTTCGATTTCGGTACGCTCGTCGCACATGCCGCCAAGACGCGGAAGCTGGGCGCGGGGACGATCGTCGGCTCGGGCACCGTCTCGAACCGCGGCCCCGACGGCGGCCCCGGCAAGTCGATCGCCGAGGGCGGCGTCGGCTATTCCTGCCTCGCCGAAGTCCGCACGATCGAGACGATACAGGGCGGCAAGCCGGTCACGCCGTTCCTCAAGAAAGGCGACGTCGTCCGCATCTGGGCCGAGGACGACAAGCGCCATCCGATCTTCGGCGTGATCGAACAGACCGTCGAGTAACCCGGTCTTCCCCCTCCTTGTTTCCCCGCGAAGGCGGGGACCCAGACTGGGCTCCCGCCTTCGCGGGAGAACAAGGGGCGAGAACCTAACCCCTTCGTTCCGCCCGCAAAATCCACCCGCTAGCCGTTCGCCGAAAACTCCCTCTCGCAATCGTCGTTGAAATTTTATAACAAGGTCGTGAAGAGCGATCCGGCGCGTTTGCCGCGGGACGATGGAGATGGAATCACGATGGCAAGCGAGCATCCGCGCGCCAATTTGCAGCCCGGCCGGAATCTGCCGAGGTTGTCGCTGCATATCCCCGAACCGAAGTTTCGCCCCGGCGACCCGGTCGACTTCGCCGAAGTCGACGTGCCGCCCGCCGGCGAAGCCCGCCGCCCCGATACAGCGGACAAGGCTTCCGACTTCATCGATCTCGCCTACACACTGGTCCGCGTCCTCGACGACGACGGCAACGCGGTCGGTCCGTGGGATCCCAAGCTATCGCCCGACGTGATGCGCCGCATGTTGCGCAGCATGGCGCTGCTCCGCGCGTTCGACGAACGCATGTTCCGCGCGCAACGCCAGGGCAAGACCAGTTTCTACATGAAGGCGCTCGGCGAGGAGGCGGTCGCGGTCGCTGCGGCCTATGCACTCGATTACGAGGACATGTGCTTCCCCTCGTACCGTCAGCAGGGCCTGCTGATCGCGCGGGGCTGGAGCCTCGTCGACATGATGAACCAGATCTATTCGAACACCGCGGACAGGCTCGGCGGCAAGCAGCTGCCGATCATGTATTCGGTCAAGGAAGCCGGGTTCTTCTCGATCTCGGGGAACCTCACGACTCAGTACCCGCAGGCGGTAGGCTGGGCGATGGCCTCCGCCGCCAAGGGCGACACGCGGATCGCCGCGACCTGGTGCGGCGAAGGCTCGACCGCGGAGGGTGATTTCCACTCGGCGTGCACGTTCGCCGCGGTCTACCGCGCGCCGGTTATCTTCAACGTCGTCAACAACCAGTGGGCGATTTCGAGCTTCTCCGGGTTCGCCGGCGCAGAGGCGACGACCTTCGCGGCGCGCGCGGTCGGCTACGGCATCGCCGGGCTCCGGGTCGACGGCAATGACGCGCTCGCGGTCTACGCTGCAACCGAATGGGCCGCCGAACGCGCGCGCACCAACCAGGGCCCGACGCTGATCGAGCACTTCACCTACCGCGCGGAAGGCCATTCGACCTCCGACGATCCCGGCCAGTATCGCAGCGAAGGCGAACCCAACGCCTGGCCGCTCGGCGACCCGATCAAGCGCCTAAAGGACCACCTCATCGCGATCGGCGAATGGGACGAAGAGCGCCACGTCGCGCAGGACAGGGAGCTCGCCGAGCAGGTCAAGGCCGCGCAGAAGGAAGCCGAGAAGAACGGCATCCTCGGCCACGGCCTCCACCAGCCGCTCGAGTCGCTGTTCGACGGCGTGTTCGAAGAGATGCCCTGGCACCTGAAGGAGCAACGCCAGCAGATGCTCGACGAGGAATCCGCGAGCGGCCGTCCCTGGGATCACAAGGCATGAGTGCGTTGATGTCCATGACGCGTGCCTGCTCGCTCCCCCGCTTCGCCCCACCCCCATCCGTCATCCCAGCGAAAGCTGGGATATCCCGGTTATCGAGCGTGCCCTCGCGGCACGAGACCCCAGCTTTCGCTGGGGTGACGAAGGTGTTTGTATGAGCGACGTGACAGAAGCACGTGGGTCGGGCGCAACCGAGGAAGCGGCTGCGGCCTCGTCGAGCCGAGACGGCGCCGAGCCCACCGCGCGCATGAACATGATCCAGGCCATCAACTCCGCCATGGACATCATGATGGAGCGCGACCCGGACGTGATCGTCATGGGCGAAGACGTCGGCTATTTCGGCGGCGTCTTCCGCGCGACCGCCGGGCTCCAGGCCAAGCACGGCAAGACGCGCGTGTTCGACACGCCGATCACCGAATGCGGCATCATCGGCGTCGCGGTCGGCATGGGCGCGTACGGCCTGCGCCACGTCCCCGAGATCCAGTTCGCCGACTATATCTACCCCGCGCTCGACCAGCTCGTCTCCGAAGCCGCACGGCTGCGCTACCGTTCGGCCGGCGAGTTCACCTCGCCGATCACCGTCCGCTCGCCGTTCGGCGGCGGCATCTTCGGCGGCCAGACGCACAGCCAGTCGCCCGAGGGGCTCTTCACCCACATGTCCGGCATCAAGACGGTGATCCCGTCGACGCCCTACGACGCCAAGGGCCTGTTGATCGCCGCGATCGAGGACAATGATCCGACGCTCTTCTTCGAGCCCAAGCGCATCTACAACGGCCCGTTCGACGGCTATTGGGATCGCCCCTCGCAGAACTGGTCGAAGCACCCGGCCGGCGAAGTCCCGACCGGCTATTACAAGATCGAGCTCGGCAAGGCGAAGATCGTCCGCGCCGGCGAGGCGCTCACCATCCTCGCCTACGGCACGATGGTCCATGTCTGCGCAGCCGTGGTCGCCGAAGCCGGGATCGACGCCGAGATCGTCGACCTGCGCACGCTCGTCCCGCTCGACATTGAGACGATCGAGGCGTCGGTGAAGAAGACCGGCCGCTGCATGATCGTCCACGAGGCGACCCGCACCAGCGGCTTCGGCGCGGAGCTGTCGGCGATCGTCCAGGAACGCTGTTTCTACCATCTCGAGGCGCCGATCGAGCGCGTGACCGGGTTCGACACGCCGTACCCGCACAGCCTCGAATGGGCCTATTTCCCGGGGCCGGTCCGCATCGGCGAAGCCCTGAAAAAGATCATGAAGGACGCATAATGGCCCGCTTCACCTTCAAATTGCCGGACATCGGCGAAGGCATTTCCGAGGCCGAGATCGTCGCCTGGCACGTCGCCATCGGCGACCGCGTCGAGGAGGATTCGCCGATCGCCGACATGATGACCGACAAGGCCACCGTCGAGATGGAATCGCCGGTGACCGGCGTGGTCGTCGAATTGGCGGGCGAAGTCGGCGACCAGGTGTCGATCGGCGCCGCGCTGGTGGTGATTGAGACGGATGCGGTGGATGCCGCGGACGAAGTCGTCGCCGCGCCACTCACGTCCGCACAGGCCGAGACGGCCGAACAATACGAAGCCGAAAACCCAGGCGTCGAAGAAGTGGTGCAAGCGGCTCCCTCTCCCCTCCGGGGAGAGGGTCGGGGTGAGGGGCAGCCCCACACGGAAACGTCGGCA
>JAYVRZ010000260.1:0-2561 GCA_043775965.1 Sphingomonas sp. | reverse complement strand
AGAGCACCGGACGTTCGGCGGCCGCCAGCATTTCGACCAAGGTCTCAACCGCTTTCGCGTCGGGCTTGAGCGCGGGGCGATAGGTCTTGTGCTGGATCTTGCCCGGATTGGTGTAGCGCGCAGTGGCAACCTGCACGTCCTTGGGGATGTCGACGACCACCGGGCCGGGACGCCCCGAGGTGGCGATGTGGAACGCCTCGTGGATCACGTCGCCAAGCTTGGCAGGATCCTTCACGAGGTAGTTGTGCTTCGAGCAATGGCGCGTGATGCCGACGGTATCGGCCTCCTGGAACGCATCCGTGCCTATCAGCGCGGTCGGCACCTGGCCGGTGATCACCACCATCGGGATCGAATCCATCAGCGCGTCGGTGATTCCCGTGACCGCATTGGTCGCGCCGGGGCCCGAGGTGACGAGCACCACGCCGGGCTTGCCGGTCGAGCGTGCATAACCCTCGGCCGCATGCGTCGCAGCCTGTTCGTGGCGCACAAGAATGTGCTTGATCCGACCCGAGCGAAACAGCGCGTCGTAGATCGGCAGCACGGCGCCGCCCGGATAGCCGAAGACGACGTCCACGCCGAGATCGCACAGCGCCTCGATCAGGATATCGGCTCCACTCTTCTCGGTCATTTCATATCATCCTTTGCGAGAACGCTGCCTTTAGCGTCTCGTGGAGGGGCCGGCTACCGATATAAAAGATGCGTGTCAAACATCATTTGAGCAATATAGTTTCAAATTGCTGCAACCGCGTTGGAAGGTCGAGGGCTTCGGTACGGGTCCAGTCTGCGGGAGGCTGGTGCCTGAGCCACGTATATTGACGCTTGGCGTAACGCCGCGTGGCGAGCGACCCGGCGGCGATCGCGTCGGCTTCGGACATCTCTCCGCGGACTAGCGCGGCGACCTCTGGAACGCCGATCGCGCGGCGGATCGGGGCGTCTTTGGGAATGTCGTTGCGCGCCAGCAGTACGCTGATTTCCGCGCGGCTGGTATCCGCCATTTCGGCAAAGCGCTCGTCGATCCGCGCGTTGAGCCAATCGCGATCGGGGATCAGGATCAGCGCGCGGACGTCGATCGTGTCACCGATCCCGCCGGCCTTGTCCTTTTGCCAGTCGGTGAGCCTGCGACCGGTACCGCGGACGACCTCCAGCGCGCGGGCGACACGGGTGGTGTCGGCGGCGTTGAGCTTGGCTGCGGCTTGCGGATCGAGTTGCGCGAGCGCGGCGTGCGCTTCGGCGACAGGGAGGGCACGGACTTGCTCGCGAAGGGCCGGGTCGATCTCGGGGACGGGCGCGATACCGTCGAGCAAGGTGCGGATGTAGAGCCCGGTGCCACCTACCAGGATCGGCAGCTTACCTTCGGCCAGCGTGTCGCGGATCGCCAGCGTCGCCTCGGCGGCCCAGCGCGCGGCGGAGTAGCGCGCATCGGCGGCGTCGACATGACCGAATAGGCGGTGCGGCGCGCTCGCTTCTTCTTCGACCGAAGGCCGCGCAGTGAGAATGCGGAGGTCGGCATACACTTGCGCGGAATCTGCGTTGACGACGACGCCGTCGTGGCGCGCGGCGATGGCGAGCGCGAGCGCGGACTTGCCGCTCGCGGTCGGCCCTGCGATGAGCGCGACCTTCGGGAGAGTTTCTATGTTCACGGCAACGCTTATAGCCTCGGGCACGCTGACCGCAGGCGATATTTCGACCGCGATGGACCTGTTGCGCGACGCGGGCTGCGCGCCGGGCGTGAGCGGCTGGATCGACGAGGGCGACGCCGCCGACCTGATCTTCGGGGTGGCGCCGGATGCCGCGCGGGTCGCGCTCGAGGGGGCATTCCCCGCGACCGACATCGTCGTGCAGTCGGGCATAGCCCGGACGAAGAAGCTGCTCGTAGCCGACATGGACTCGACGATGATCACCGTCGAATGCATCGACGAACTCGCCGATTACGCCGGGATCAAGCCGCAGATCGCGGGGATTACCGAACGCGCGATGCGCGGCGAACTCGATTTTGAGGCGGCGCTGGATGCGCGGGTAGCGTTGTTGAGAGGGCTCGCCGAGAGCGATATCGAACGCTGTCTCGCCGAGCGGGTGACGATCATGCCCGGTGCAAAGGCTCTCGTACGGACGATGCGGTCGCGCGGGGCTTTGGCGGTGCTGGTGTCGGGCGGCTTCACGCGGTTCGCGGAGCCGGTCGCCAAGGCGATCGGCTTCGACCGGGCGATCGCCAACGTGCTGGAAATCGACGGCGGCATGCTGACGGGGACGGTAACCAAGCCGATCGTCGGCTCGAACACAAAGCTGACGACGCTGCGCGAGGCAATCGCCGAGCGGGGGATTACGGTCGAGGAGTCGCTCGCGGTCGGCGACGGCGCGAACGATCTGGCGATGATCGAGGCGGCGGGGTTGGGGGTGGCATACCACGCCAAGCCGATCGTGGCCGCGGCGGCCGCCGCGCGCATCGATCATGGGGATCTGACGGCGCTTCTCTATGCGCAGGGTATCGCGAAGCAGCAATGGGTGCTGGACTAGCCGCCCTTGCGATCCTCCCCCGCCAGGGGGAGGTGGCGCCGAAGGCG
>JAYVRZ010000259.1:0-24260 GCA_043775965.1 Sphingomonas sp. | reverse complement strand
AACATCTCCCACAAAGCTTTCCGTGTGATCGGACTGAGAGGCACTCCAGAATCTCTAGCCAGCTCCTCCACGTCGCGATACTCGCTTGCGGTCATATATTCAGCATACTCATAAATGTAGATGCATAGAGTTTCAAAGGCCAACGGCAGCTCACTGTGATCGATATACTCTAACGCGAAATCAATGCGCCATCGGGCGATCCTTCCATCAAAGCTATGGCCCAAAGCGCGAACTCGCTGAGCTATGTCTGACATCGTCAAGTGGTAGAACTTCTCTGATGATGGCGCCAGTGCCGTCTTTGCATCCCTGTTCCCTATTGCCCCTTCCGCAACTACCGGTTGAAGATCGAAAATCGGAAATGATGGCGCCTGACGGATGACTGCCTTCAGGCTCGCGGACGGCCAAGCTGGACGTCGGCCATTGCGCGTTGGCGGGAGGGCAGCTTTCCCGGTTGCGATCGATAAATCGGATTCGGTTTCATCGGCAACGAATGGGGGATGGGACAGGGACGTCTTGCTGGTCAGCTACCGCTTTCAGCGACCGGCCGCTGCGGTGTACCCCCGCATCTCGCCGAGCAATGCTCGACAAGCTTCATCTTCGGTCGGGTGGGCGCACAATCCGGTTTCCAGCCCGCGCTCTGCATAGAAGGTTTCCCAAACACCGTTATTCCATCGAAGTACGAAGCATTCGGAGGGAGTCGATGCTGACAGACAAAGCATGTCTGCGCGAATGCCTTCCCGCTTCATCGTTTCCACAAGATCGTCTCGCGTCATTTGACCCATCAAAAGCAAAACTCGGAGCCAGACAGATCAGCTCCTCCTCCGTTTACCAACCACCTTTCGAACGATAAGCCAACGTCTGCCTGTGTTCGTTTCCGCTCAATCCCGTTCTTCCGACTGAGAACGGACATTCAGGCGTGAACGACGCCCGCGTCTTATCTACCGCCCACCCGCTGTGAAAATGATGCCTATCCGTCGATCGCGGCGATGCGGACCCATGTTTCAAGCTGCAACGCCCGGTCCCGCGTAATTGCCGTTTCGGCAGCTGCCTGCATCGGGACATACATAGTCCCACGACGCGTGTTGAAGAATGCGGCTTGCGCCCGCACTTCCGCATCCCGGAACGCCAGCCATGAGCGCTGGGAAATACGTAGCCGCTGCTGCGAATCCACGGGAAGCCGCTTCATCAGCATAGCGTAGGCGGCGTTCATGCGTCGATCATAGGCTCGCTGCGCGACGGCTTGGCAATCACTCTGCCCACCGGTCGATGTCCCGGCCGCACTATCCAAACAGCGCGTCAAGGCGACCTCTGCGAGGTCAGGCGTCATTGCGGCGGTCGACGAGGCTCCAGCGGCGCCAACGAAGACCAGAAGGAGAATTGTCTTCATAAGTGCGCCGCGATCATGCTTTCTGCCAAGTTGCAAAAGAACAACGCGGAGACGAACGCAGCGCCGAATGAAAAGAGCCAGTCGGTTTCGGCCACCAGAAGGGCTTTCTCGCGCTCATCGAGCATACCTGCATCGCGCTGTTTCATCTTACGATCGACTAGCATCGCAGTTAGTATCGAGAAGACAATCATAGGCAGATAGAAGAAGAGCATGGTGAGATTGCCCGTCGACTGCCGACCGGCGCCGTGTTCAACCAGAAAGCGACTGATCGCAAGCTGGTTGTCATACGGCATGAACGTGCAGAGCAAAGTCGCCATGCCGATCGCGTAGATGACTGCGTGACGCAGTCTGAGTCCCCAGGGCCAGTCAATCGACGGTATCGGCTCCTGCGGCGGTATCGCAGTGAGAACCGAACGGCTGCTTCGTTGGAATCGGCGAAACAAGCCGTAGTGCAAGATGGTCAGGCCGATGGTGGCAACGAATCCGACGAGAACGAGATTGAGCGCTACTGCGGCCGCATCCGGTTCGGTCGAACCACGAAGATACGCGACTGCGATCCACAGTAGCAGAAGCATGCCCGTGATGGTCATCGCCAGTGGATAGAGGATCAGCCATTTCCGCCATGGACGCGCGCGCATCCACGTCGTCAACCGTTCGCGCCGACTGGCTGGCGCGCTGGGCTGGAGCTTGAAATTCATCCAGGGCACGATGCCATGGGATGCGCCGTCGTTCCACAGGCTTCGGTTGGGATGGACCGGATGGCAATCCTCGCTTGCCGATCGCGATCTGGAAGAGACTTGCAGGCCGTCACTGCTCGCCGGTCCGATCCTGCGTCCGGCTGAGTTCCCCTCGTCGCGTCGCATGCAGAAGCGATTCAGCCCGGGCGGAGGCGGGAACGCCCGGTAGCGCCGATGATCCCACTTCAAGGCGCTGGCAAGCGTCTCGACCCGGCCGAAACGGTCTGCGTCCGCCTCGACCGAGTCTGTCTCCAGCAACGCCAGACCGACGTCGAACGACGCGGCGCCCACGTTGGTCGGCACGATCAACAGATGGCGGTAGCCACTCCCATCCGATGCCGTCACGGCCACCGCGTAGAGCGTGTAGAAGCCGTCCCGCTCCGCCACGACGATCGCACCGGAGCCGACCTCGTAGCTCAGGGCGGCCCCGTCCTGCATGTACGCGGCGAGAGGCCCGCGCCTCTGGCGGCGCGATGCGGACGAGTCGGAAGCTAACGTCGATGCCGTCTGGGTCTGGGAGCGCTCTGTCATGGCGCCCACGCTACCTGATGCTGCAGGCAACGCACTATCGCCGTCAATGAAGGCATTCCCAGAATTCCATCCGAACCGGGAAGGCCGAGCGGACGAAGCCGGCGCTGACGGAGCTTGCACGATCTCAGCCCTCCACTAGGGCTGCCCATCTCAGATGCGCTTCCGGATCGCTCCCGAACCCGGCACCCATGAGGACATCGCGCCAGTCGACCTGGGCGAGAAGCACGGCGTTCTCGAACGCAGCGACGCTGCCAGCCGATAGTTTCAGGGAAGCCAGCCAGATGCGCTCCATCGCTTCGCCATCGCAACCTTGAGAATGGATCTGCTCTGGCCCGCAATCGATCATCAGCGTCGCTTCCACTCGCTCCCATGAGTTCGGAGGAAAGATGGCGCGGAGAACGCGACGGGTCCTGACGGTAATGCGCTGCGCGTCTTTCGGCACGTTCTCGTCCCTTTGCGGCTCGCCTCGCCTTTTCGTGACAAGCAGGCCCGTCATCACATCAATGCACTGCACGCCGCATAGCCGCGATCGTTTGCGCGCCAGCCTGCGAGGCTTGGCTGGATCTGGCCGCGTCGATCGAGAGGGTGCTAGTGGAGCGGGACCAGTTGAGAACGATCGGCTCGCGGACCGTGGCATTCGGCGAAAACGCTCCGAACACCGCGCCGAAGCGAATCACGTCGCCGAACGATGACAGAATGCCGACCGCGGTCGGCTTGTCGCACGACTCCGCTTCATACTCGCCACTACCGATCGTCGGGACCAGCGAGACCTTCCCGCCTTGCGCGATCGCTGCAAAGCATCCGGAGGTGCCGTTCGTGAGACTTGCCTCGCCGGTCACGATGGATGCGATCCGCCGTCCGTCCACCGAAAGTCCGAACGACTGCGACGGCGTGACCTTGACGTTCGTCATCTGCTGGTCCCCCGCAGCCGTCCGGGTCTGCGTCATGGCTTTGGCGTCGGCGCTACCCGACAAGGTGACCTTTCCCGACGATGCGGGAGCGGCAGGCGCCGCTGGCTCCGTCGCGATCGTCGCGGCAGGCTCCGCCGCGGGCGCTGCGACGGCGGATGTCGCGTTGCCGGGCGCAGGCTTCGCGTCGGAAGAGCACGCCAGAACCAGCCACGGCGCCCCAAGCAGGAGCCACTTGCGATCGGATTTCATGTCGTTCCTCCCAGGACAATTTCGGATCGGTGTGCCTCTGCAAGCGAACTTTTCTCAAGTGGAACGGTCCTGAGTGTGCCATGTCCTACTAAGCATGACGATCGCGAGATACGATCAGCTCGAGCGGCGCAGTTTCAAATCTCGATCGGTCGAGAGATTGCCGGTTCGGCCGCTTGCGTCAACGGCGGGCCTGCCGAGCTGACGCCGTTTCCGTAGACACGAGGTCGGGCTTCATGCTTCGGCGTAACGGCATGTCCGGCATTCCGCCGATCGGGCATGCGAGACCAAGCCTATCGGAGCCCTGATGGATAGACCTTCTCCAGACGACGCAGCTGTCAGCGAGATAATAGAGATGGCGCTGAGCGATTCCACGAGCTTCGCCGACATCCAGACCCTCCACGGTCTGAGCGCCGACGAGGTCAAGGCGTTCATGCGCGCGGAGCTGAAGCCGGGCAGCTACCGGGCCTGGCGCAGACGCGTCAGGCTGTTTTCGGATCGTCGCGAGATCTACAAGTAGCACCCGATGGAGGACGCGAACCCGAGGTCCGCACGATAACTTGGCGCGAGAGATGGGTTTGAGCGAGACCATCGGCGAACGGCACGAACCGTTCTCCCAGATCGCTTCCGCCTGGAGGGCTGACAGGTTCGCTCCCTGTCCGGATGCCGCGCGCCACGCCCTATCGAAGGGTCGCCACGGGCGCTAGTTTCGCCGAAGCGATGTGCCATCGCAGCTGCTCCGCCGTCGCGCCGTCCACGTCGTTGATGCGGCGAACGACGTAGGTCCCCCGGAAACGCTGACGCGTCCCGTCGTCGAGCGTCGCGTCCACGGTGACCGGGACCGGCTGGTAGACGGAGCCCGCGGCGCCGCCTCCGGGGACGAGCGCGCCGATGGTCACGCTGGTGGAGCGGGTGCGCGCGAAGCCCGCCTCGAACGCCGACCGGGTCTTCCCCGGCGGCCCCTGGTCCCCCCACTGGCTCCAGGCGGTGCCATAGTCGCGGGCGTTCAGCGCGGAATAGTAACGGCGGACGACGTCCGCCGCCGCCGTCATCCCGCGAGGTTTGGGCTCGGACAGGCAGCTCGCCATGGGCTCGCCCTTGCCCTCGAACAGCGCGCAGCTGCGCGCGATCTCGTCGTCGATCATCGCGCAGCTGTTCGCGACGTTGCAGGGCGGATGCGTCGCCGGCGAGACGTCCGTGCAGATCGCGGCGCGTCGCGCCGCCGCGGCTGCGCCGATGTCGGCGGAGCAGGACGACGTCCCTGCGCCTTCGACGCCCGCTTTGGCGGTCGTCGCCTGGAGCGAAGTCTCGCCGCCGCCCAAGGTCGCGCCCGACCTCGGGGTGGATGCAGGCGATGGCTCTCTTACAAGCGGTGCCGGTGATCCTTCGCTTGTCCGCGCGACCGACGATGCGGCCGTGCTCGACTGGTCCGAAGAACGTCCTCCGCACGCCGACACCGCGAACGAGGCGATCACGCCCATCACGAGTCTGCCCATGGTCGCTGCCGTGTGCATAGATTGCCTTCTCCTGCCGCGGCGCGGGCGCCGCTTGCCGTCGCGGGCGTAAGGAAAAACGGTCCGGTTTCGCCTCGTTGCCCCGCCGAATGGCGGTCTACGGACATCTCGCGGACTTTCAATGCGCTACGAAAGCCTCTCGACGGTCGATCGGCCTTCCTCCCCGCCCGCGGCGGACATTCCGTTGCGCGCTCGACGCCTCCATCATCACCTGCGCAACGTCTTTCGGCTCTTAGACCATCCGGTGGTCAGGAGTAGTCGAACCTCGTCCGTGCGCCGCCGCTCGCATCGAGCGAAAGGGTGAACGAGGTCCAGTTCCCTCCCGTATGCCCTTTCATCAGTTCCCGGAGTTTCATGCAGAGCTCGAGATTGTCGGTCGCAAATTCAGGGGCGGTGTCCGGATGCGTCCGCGCCCCGTCGAGCATGACTGAAAGCGAGCTGCTGACGGTGCCGTAGCGACCCATGTATTCGTATTCGCACGTGATCGAATCGTAAGGATTGTCGATCTGATCGAGCATCAGTTGAGCCAGTCGCGCGAGTATGTCGACCTGCTTCTCGAACGCGTTCATTCCCAACACCGCCTTCGCTTAGAATAGACATGATCGCTTTGGCCCCTACGGCATGGGTCCGTTCTGCGCGACGCGCTCTCCGGTTTCAACGATCCAGCTGTCGAACCTCTCGAAAACGTCGCCTGCCTCGAGTCTCGCGTTCGCCGTCGTATCCAACACGCGTCGAATGCGGTTCGAAAGTCGCCGTCGCAATTGCGCCGCGACGATTGCTCAGCTTGTCATTCCGAAGAGGAACGACATGATCGTCCGGTGATCTGCCCGATCAGACCAACATGCTTGTCGCGACTGCCGATCAACTTGCTTCGAGTCTCTCCGCCAGTTGCATAAGTTCCCGACGGAGCATACGGGATCGTCAAGAAGTGGAGCCATTCAATGTCCGACGACACCTATCAGCCCGACGCGGTCGAACTCGCCACCGAACTGACGATCGCCTGGCTCAGCAACCCGAACACGCGCACGTCCGCCGACGACGTTCCGGCATTCCTGTCTCGGATGCATGCGAGCGTCCGGTCGCTCGTCGAAGGTTCGCAGACGGCGGACGTCGCCGCCGAGGAGCCAAAGGAGTATGTCGGCGCGGTCACGTCCCGCAAGTCGCTGGCCAGCCCAGATCACATCATCAGCATGATCGATGGGAAGTCCTACAAGACGCTGCGCCGACATCTCGCGACCAACGGCATGACGCCCGAGGAATATCGCGAGCGCTACAATCTGAAGGCCGACTATCCGATGGTCGCCGCGACCTATTCGGAAAGCCGGCGGGCGATGGCCAAGAAGATCGGCCTGGGTCGCAAGCCGGGCCAGACCAACGCCGCGAAGGCGGAGTCTGCCAAGCCGGCGCCGCGCAAGCGCAAGGCGGACGACGCGACGGAGTGAACTCTTGGGCCGGCTTCCAGGAATGGAAGTCGGCGAACTCTGTAAGCGACATCGCGCGCGCTTTTTAGTCGGGTGCGCATGCCATGTTGCCGAACGGGCGGGCGCTGCGTGCCGACATGATCTGTGCGCAGCCGATGGATCGAGGAGCGCGGGACGTGAGAATGCATCTTTTCGGCACGATCTGCGCCATCACCCTGCTGACCGGATGCTCGACCGATCGTCTGTCGACGGCCTCGCCCGTGCGGTGCGCGATCCGGCTTGCCGACAGGCCTCGTCCTGCGGGCCAGGGAATGATTACGAAACTGCTCTCCCGAAGCGAGGCCATGGCGCTGCTGTCGAGAACCGAGCAGCTTGCGGGTGGTCCCATCGACGGCGCCTACATCGACAACGTTCGAGCCGTCGTCGCGGCTGACGACGGCTTGGTGAAGACGATACTGATCCCGTACGACATGACGACGGCCGTCGGTGATCGCGTCGCCTTCGAAAGCGCATATCTGAGCCCTGCTCCGCTTTGTGCCTACGTCCCGAATCTCGCCACGCGCAGAATTCCATAGGGCTGCCTGAGACATGCGGAAATCCGGCCAATTCGCGATCGGCAGAGACGATGACCGTATCGAGCGAGGAGCGCCTCTTGGCCTTTGATTTTCAGAACCCGGCGGGAACGACCTTTCGCATCGGCGGTGGCCCTTGGGCGATCTACCTGAACCTGGCGCAGTCCTTCGGCTGGGAGCCGCGCGGAACGTTTCTACGGGATCGGACCGACTGGCATGGCGGATATGACAGCAGCGATGGCCAGACGATGGTGAAGGAGGACGTCGACGCTCTCCGGCACACGCTGCTGGACGCCGAGCGCCATCCGCAGTTCGACTTCGCCGTTTCGGATACCATCGCCAGGGTCGAGGCGTCGGTGGAGCAGAGCGGCATGCGCATTCCGGCTGGAATGCGCAACCAGCCTCAAGTCATCAAGACCGGGTTGCCGCGCTTGTGCACGTTCCTTGAAGCAGGCGAGTTTCGCATTCTCTGATGCCGTCGAGGCGGCATGACATTTGGACGACTCACGTCGATTCTTGTTGGGAGCAGCATATCTGGCGGCTTCGGGGAAACCTGGATCGCCGTTAGTGGTTAAACGCCGATGCAGCTCTCAACCGTCCCCTATGCCATCGTCGTGGAAGACGACCCGATCATCATGATGGAAACCTCGTTCATCCTCGAGGACGCGGGCTTCCGGGTCTACGAGAGTTTCGACGGCGACGAAGCGATCGCACATCTCTCGACGCACTGGGAAAGCACCGTGCTGCTGTTCTCGGACGTCGACATGCCGGGGACGATCGACGGCTTCGCTCTGGCGCGCCATGTCGCCGCGAACTGGCCGGAGATCGAGATCGTGATCGCCTCCGGCCACGTATCTCCCGAGAAGGGCGACTTGCCGGAGAAGGCCACCTTTCTGACCAAGCCTTTCAATCAGCGCATGATCCATGACCATCTCGGCAGGATCCTGCCGGACGACAAGAAGCCCAAACCCCTGAAGAAGGCGGTCTAGCTGATCGGGGCAGGCTTCCCGAGAATCACAGCATCAGCTTGGCGCGCTTCGCGCGAACGACGACGTTCAGGCCGTCCTTGGCCCAGTCGTGATCTATGGTGCCTCCCAGCTGCCCCTTCACGCTGCGTTGGACCAGCTTGCTTCCGTAGCCTCCGTCACCCTCCGGTTCGCGCACGTCGGGACCGCCGTGCTCCGACCAGGTCAGCACGATGTCATCTCCGTCGGCGACGCTGGAGACGTCCAGCGTGCCGACAGGAACCGACAGCGCCCCGTACTTCATCGAGTTCGTCGCCAGTTCGTGGATCACCAGCGCAAGCGCAGTCGCGGCCGCCTCCCCGACCCCCATCCGCTCGACCGAGACCCGGATGCGGCCCTTGAAGGCGCCCATGTCGTCATAGGGCGCGAGAAGGACTGAGATCAGATCGCCCAGCAGCGCGCTCGTACCCTGGCTGGTAGGGAGAGGTCGCACGAGATCGTGTGCGCGGCCGAGAGCGGCCAGGCGCCCGGTCAGTTCACGCGCCATCTCTTCCGAAGTCTCGGTGGACCGCGACGAGATCGTCGTGAGCCCGGAAGCCATGGCCAGCAGATTCTTGACCCGGTGGCTCATCTCTCCAGCCAGAAGTTCATGGCTCTCCTCCGCCTGCTTGCGGCCGGTCACGTTCAGGAACACGCCGAACATGGTCCGCTCGACCATTCCCTCGTCTTCACCCTCGCCGCGTGCCGCGATCCAGCGGATCTCGTCGCCGATGAGGATGCGGAAGTCGGTCTCGTAGGGGCCCAGGATGGCGCGCGTCGCCAGGAAGGCCGCGCGGACGCGGTCGCGGTCGGAGGGGTGGATGCGTGCGGAAAGCTGCTCGAACGTGACGTGCGGCTTCCAGGGCAGGCCCCAGAGCTTGAAGCCCGGCTCGTCCATGGTGAAGGCATCGGTGTCGACATTCCATGCCCACAGAGCGACCCCGGCCGCCGTGACGGCTCTCTTCAGCTGTGCTGATGTCCACTCGTGTCTCACAGGCGTTTCCGCAACCATTCGGCTTTTCCGTTCTTAAGCGTTGTCGATGCGGCCGGAGGCTCTTGCCTTCATTGTCGCGGCAATGGAAGCCGACGGCTATCCGGGAGTGGGACCTTGGACGCTCGAGTCAGACCGGCGTCAGCCTTGAGACGCACCCCGGAGAAGGCGTCGCGGCGCGAACCCCACTGATTGCAGGCCTGCCGACGTCGAAGCGACATCGGACTACGCACGATATGGCGTCCCGTCGCGATGCCGCTCCCCTCCCTCCGGCGTCCAGATCAGGTCGATGTCTGAATACACCACCTTCGATTCCTCCGGCCTGCTGACGGCGAGCAGGACGACAGGCGCGTCGCTCTCGTTGATCAGCTTGTGGCCGTTGCCGTCGTTCTTTGGAAAGACGGCGACGTCGCCGGCCGTCATCGGATGCCTGCCATGATCGTCGATCAGGACCGCGTCGCCCGACACGATCACGACGAGTTCGTCCTCCCCTTCGTGCCAATGACGCTGCGAAGACCAGCAGCCGGGCGGCAGGACGACGTGATTGGCGTTGAAGTCGGTCGCTCCCAAGGATCCCGTGACGTTTCGAGCCTCGCGTCCGGCAAGAGGAGCGTCGTAGGGCTCCGGATAGTCGCTCCCGACTTTCGGGATGATCTGCATGACGTCGACTTTCGGCATGGTCGCCCTTTCCAAACTGCATCGCCATCAATGACATGACGGTGGTGTTCATGAAAAGACGGGGCGCGCATGCGCTCGATCCGAGCGCCGAATTACCGGACGGTATCTTCACCACGAGCGACGAACTTGAAACCAAATGGTTGCAAATTAATTCGATGAACGTTTTCAATTCGATGCGCTTGCGTGACCTCCTCATTGCTTATCAACAAATTTAGTTCAGATATCGGTACAGGACAGGACGCGTGCACCATCGTTCGGGCCGTAGCGATACAACGGCCAACCCAGCCTTGGAAACGGCTGATCGATGCAGCGACGTCTTTTGGTGAACGACGGGAGCTATTGTGAGGAACGAGTCCGTAGTCGAACTGATCAGCGATCTCACGGCCAAGCTGGCGGCCGTCGCCGAAGGTTTCAATGAAAGGATCGCGCAGGAAACCCGAGAGGTATCCGCGGGCGAGCAACCCAGCGACGCAATGCTCGTCAAGCGTGCCCGGCTCGTGCTCGACGAACGACGGATGCGCCGTCAGTTCCTGCCGGACGAACTCTTCCACGAACCGGCGTGGGACATGCTGCTGGCGCTGTTCGTGTCGCGCGATGAAGGCCAGCCCATGAACGTCAAGACGCTGGTCGGAATGTCCGACACGCCGGTGACGACGTCACAGCGCTGGATCGAGCATCTCCACAAGCTGGGGTTGATCAATCGGGTCATAGATTCCGTCGACCGTCGCCGCGTCGAGATCTCGCTCAGCAGCAACGGCGATCGGGCGTTGAAAGCCTATCTGCGGGCGCTCGAGCAATCTTGATCCAAGAGAGCTGACGGGCCCTTCCTCTTGCGGCCATCGGTCAGCATCGTGCTGACATGCCGACATGATTGGTCCCTGGACGACGCCGAAACTCGCCCTGCTGTTCGCGCCATCTTCGTCACGCTCGCGTCCGGCCAGGACGTTCTCTACGACGACGAAGCATAGTCACCCCGAGCACGATGAAGTAGGACGGAAGGCCGAACGCAACGAGGATCGGAACAGGCGGTCATGCTGCCTTTGCGATCTGCCGACCGTGGATGTGACGAAATGACCCCTGCCGAAACCTACCGCTCGAACGCCGCCACTCAGCGCGAGGCAGCCGAGACCACGTCGCTCGCCAACCGCCGCGAGATGCACGAGCGCGCCGCCGCGACTTGGGACGCGATGGCCGAATCGAACGAAGCGACTGCGGCGCGAGCGGTCGTCAACGCGGCAGCCAAGGCTGGCCACTGACGCCACGGTCGTCAGACCTATCTCCAAAGCCTGCTGGATGAACAGTCCGCTGATCGTCCCGGCAATGCTGCTGGATCGCATTTTCAGATCGATACTCCGCGGGCCTGACCGTCAGGTCGATCAGCATGAGCTGGTGCAGGTGAAGCAACCCTATGTGCGCCGCGGCCGACCGTTCGCATCCTGCCTCCCTGATGCGCCGCTTCTGCTGAAGGCAGCGCTTCTCGTGAAATAGGCGGTGGCGTTCGACTTCGTCGCTCGACATTGCTGTCTCCCTGGCCGGCATCAATCTCCCGGCGAGCAATTAACGAAAAGTAAAGAAACCGTTTCGAACGGCAGGGACGAAGCAGAGCGCCTGATCAAATCACATTGATGGTTAATGGCGGAACGCTTCTGGCATCCCGTGGTTCGGAAGCCATGACCCAAGTCAGCTCCACCCTGTTCTCGTTCGATGAACCTGATCATCTCACACGCATCCACTTGAAGCTCGCGCTCCAGGACATGGGCTTTCAAATCGAAGAGGATGAAGAGCGGCTGCGATTGCTGTCGGGCGACGGCGGGCAAAGCAGCCGTTCCCAGCAGCCGGAACCGTGCGGCGCGTTCTGAATTGGCCAGTGCCGCATCTCGCCAAGCGTAGCGGGCTTTGCCGGAACGACGCTTGACGACCGCCGCGGCTGAGTAAACCTTGACGACGAAACCTGAGTTCCATCAGACCGGAGGGTGTAGCGTATGCACGTTACCGATACCGCTCCAGCCACATCGTCCGAGCGATGGTTTCCCGCAGCATGCAGGACTTCCGCTCAAGTTCGGAGACCTGTCCGCCGCCTGCGTCTTCCCAGGCGCGCTGGCACGTTGTGTCGCGAGTCCGCATCCATTTGCGCTGGCTGGTGCGAAGGGTGATGCGGCGGGTCTGCGGTAGCCTCGTCATCACCATGCGGTAGGCTTCATTGAGCTTCGCATCCTGGACTTCGTATTCGGCATCCGAACACGGGAACATGGGCGGGATCTCACCGCGCGCGCCGTCCATGCATGCTTCGTAGGTCTGGCTCGTTCGCTTCTCCTGCGCCGGCGTCCAATGCTGCGCCGCGACTCCGGAAGGCAGCGCGAGCAGGATCGCGGTCAATGTCAGGCTTGCCCTCTTCATGGCATGTCTCCCCTCGATCGGTTCAATCGCGGTCGATGGCCAGCGGCGCCATAGGGCGTGCCGGTCGTCCGCATGTCGGTCTCTTCCACCTCTATGATCGAAAGCTAGGATTCGGCCCGTTGCCGGTTGCTGAACGACGGAACGGCTACAGACCCAGGCGCGACGCGGTCGTTCACCGCGTGACGATGGCGTTGGCATGGCGCCGACGCACGACGCTCTCGGAGGGGTGACACCCGTGTCACCCCAGGGTGACACGGGTGTCACCCTTAACAGAACAGAGATAACAGGTCTGTCGTAGGTGGCATCCGATCGAGCGAGCGCTCCAACGGCAAGGGAGGCGCCCGGCCTGTCGCGGAGCAAGGGACCGGACGGAGGATGTCCAGGCGGCGACGGGACGCGACGTCGCGATCGTCATGCCTGCCGCGATTCCGAGGGAGGACTGCTCCACTTCACGGTCGGTTACGGGCGTCGCGACCGGGGTCGACCGCCCGCGCAGTATCGGGATCTCGCGCGGATCGCTTCGGCTCGGCAGCGATCGCCCATGCGTACTGGCCCCATTGTCTGTTCCATCGGACGGCAGCCCCCGACCAGATTACCGCGCAGGACGGCGACCGACGCCCGGCAGCATGCACCTCGCGACGACGCGGCCTGACTCCTTCCGATCGGTTCGCGTGGTTCCTCGAGCAGATCCCGAACTTCCATCCGTCGAATGATCGAGGCATCTCCGAAACCGTCACCGTCGCGCCGGTCAACAGACTTGCGAGGGCGTAGAACTAGGCTGGTTTGGCAAGCGTTTCGATCAGTCTCCTTTCCCGCATCGACTTCAGCTGCGCCACGTAGTCGCGCAGCAGGGGAACGCGCCGTGGCCGAAAGCTCGCCCCATCCAATTCGAGGGACCGGATGCGATCGGATCGGAACATCCGGAAGTCGTCTCGCAGGCAGCACCAGGCGAGGATGGTGACGCAGTCGTCATGGTAGACGAGCGATAGCGGCCATATGACGCGCTCGCTCGCCGTTCCCGCTCCATCGGCGTAGGACAGCCGGAGCGCCTCCTCCCGCCAGCACGCCTCTCGAACGGGTGCGAGATCGATCAGGTCCGCGTAGCGGGGTTCGGGCCGGAAGATCTGGGCGATGGCGTGCAGCAGCTGCCGCTGGCGCGCATCGGGAAGTATCGCGGCGACCTTGGCGAGCACCGATTCCGCAGCCCGCGCGAGTTGCGGGTCTCCAAGGGCGCCGACCTCGGCGAGTCCAAGCGCGAGCGCCTCGATCTCCGTCTCGTCGAGCGTCTGCGGAGGAAGGCTGACGTCCTCGATCAGCCTGTAGCCGTAGCCACGCTCGCCTTCGATCTGGGCGCCGGCGGAACGCAGCGCGTCGATGTCGCGGTATAGCGATCGTGGCGAGACGCCGGTCTCGTCAGCGAGCCTCGCCGCGGTGATCGGCCCGCTCATGGTGCGCATGGCATGGAGAAGACGGAGAAGACGATCTGATCTGGCCATGGCCTACTGACGCGAACTGACAGGAGCGGGCAGCTATACGATTGGGAGCCGCCGTCCACCAGCGGCTGCATCCAAGGAGATCGACATGCCCCTCGACGTCACCCCGCACCTCAACTTCGCCGGACAGGCGCGCGCCGCGCTCGGCTTCTACGCCGGGGTGTTCGGCGGAGAGCCGGTCATCATGTCCTACGAGGCGATGGGTCAGGCGCAGCGTGGCTCGTCGCCCGACGACGTGATGTGGGGGCAGGTCGCCAGCGACGACGGCTTCCGCATCATGGCGTACGACGTCCAGGCCGGCCTCGACCATGACGCGGGCACCAACGCCTTCTACGTGGCGGTGAGCGGCACTTCGATCGACGAAGTCCAAACCCGATGGGATGCGCTCGCCGACGGTGCGACGATCCTCCAGCCGATCGGGCCCGCGCCATGGTCGCCTATGTACGGGATGCTGACCGACCGCTTCGGCGTCACGTGGATCCTCGACGTGGCCCAGTCCGCATAGCGTCGCCGCGCGGTCCTGCCCGGGACCGCGGCGCTGCCGTCACGCCGATCGCCGATCGCCGATCGCCGATCGCCGTCGAACGAATTACATTCAAGGAACGGCCATGCCCGCCACGTCTCAGCCGATCCACTGGATCGGCGTCCTCGCCGCCGCCTTCGCCGTAATGACGCTGGGTTGGGTCTGGTTCGCCGTCCTCTTCGCGCGAACCTACGCCGCAGTGCTCGATCGCCCCTTCGTGCCGGGCGCCAAGCTGCCTCCGCTCTACGTCGTCGGTCCGTCGCTCTGCATGCTCGTGACCACGATCGCCAGCGCCTGGCTGATGGGCGCGCTCGGAATCGACACGCTTGGCGGCGCCCTCGGCTTCGGACTGGCGGTCGGCGTCGGGTATCTCGGCTCGACGGCCGTCAACATGGCGATCAACCCCCTCGTGCCCCGACCGCTGGCCTACGGATTCCTGAGCGCGAGCTACTTCGTCGTCGCCAGCGTCCTCGTCAGCGTCGTCCTCTGCGTGGTCGGGTGATCATGGCCGCCGGTTCCGAGGCGTCCGCGGTCAAGGCGGGGTTGCCGGTGCTGCTGTTTCCGGAACCGGAGGACTTCGCGCGCTGGGTGTCCGCAGCGGATGCCGACACGATGGGAGCGTGACCGATGTTCGCCAAGAAGGGAGCCGACGCGACGAGCCTGACGCTTCAGGAGGCGATCGACGCCGCGCTGTGCGAGGGCTGGATCGATGGCCAGGGTGCGACGTGGGACGAACGATGCTTCCTCGTTCGCTTCACGCCGCGCCGCCCGCGCTCGAAATGGTCGCAGATCAACCGCGCGAGGGCGGCGGAGCTCGTCGACATGGGACGGATGCGGCCCGCAGGCGCGGCCGAGATGGAAGCCGCGCAGCGCGATGGACGCTGGGACGGCGCCTATCCGTCGTCACGCACGGCGGTGCCCCCGCCAGAGCTTCAGGCCGCACTGGACTCGGACCCAGCCGCGACGGAGCGGTTCGCCGCGATGAACCGGGGCGACCGCTACGCCTTCATCCTCGCGCTCGCCAACGCCCGCCGGCAGGCGACCCGCGATCGTCGGATCGAACGCTTCCTGAACCCCGTCGTCGGCGCGTAGCCATGGCTTCGATCGTGCGGCGAGCGACGACGTCGGTTCGGACCGGACGTTGGAACGGTGATCGATCCCGTCCGAGTCGATCATGGCACCGGAACGCGATCCGTGTCCGGCCGACCAACAGGCAGGACGGGGTTTCGGTCAGCTCCCGCGCGGCGAAGATGCGCCGAGTGCGGGAAGAAGCACGGTGTCGAGGAGAGATTCCAGAAACGCCCGCTCGAACGGACGGCGCTGGACGAACGACTGGTAGGCCGCCATCGACGGGATGATCGTCGCGAGCGTCTCGACGTCCACGCCGGACCTGGTCTCGCCACGTTCGATGGAACGCCTGATCAGGATGCGGTTCGCCTCGATCCACGGACCGATGACGGCCTGATGGCCGGCGTCGGCGAGCGCTTCCTGCTGAGACATCAGGACGACCAGGCCCGCCATCGCACGCAGCTTCAGTTCCAGTTCCGCGGACGACTTCGGCTTGAACAGGGCGAGCATGTCGCCTCGGAGGCTGCCCGTGTCGGGAAGGTCCGCGACGTCGATCTCCTTGCGGCCCATATGCGTGACGGCATCGACGACCATGTCGATCTTGGACTGCCAGCGTCGATAGACGGTCGCCTTTCCAGCCTTCGCACGGGCCGCCACCATGTCCATGGTCATCCGGTCGTAGCCCATGTCGGCGAGCGTCTCGATCGCCGCATCGAGGATGGCCGTGTCGCGACTGGCGTCGCGCTTGCGACCGCCGGCACCCTTCTTGCGGGGCACCTCCTCGGCGTCACGCGAGACGCGTTCGGGTTTGGCGACAGATTCCATGATCCATCCCTAGTGCACGATACGAAACCGTCAAGTCTCACAAGACACTAAAAGATCGTTTGCGTGTTCCGGAACTGGATCGTATCGGAACCGTTCAAGGCCACATCGTGAATGGAGACTATCTATGCGTTACAATCGCCTCGGCCAGACCGGCCTGTTCGTCTCGGAGCTGTGTCTCGGCACGATGACCTTCGGCCAGGCCGAAGGTCGCTATGCGGCCGCCAGCGGCGTCGATGCCAACGAGGTCGACAAGATCCTCCGGACCGCCGTCGATGCCGGCGTCAACTTCATCGATACGGCCAACGTCTACGCCAACGGCCAGGCGGAGGAGATCGTCGGACAGGCGATCCGGTCGTCCGGCATCGACCGCGACGAGCTCGTCGTCGCGACGAAGTTCGAGCACGCCATCGGGGTGGGTCCGAACGATGCTGGCGGTTCGCGGTCGCACGTCATGCGCGCGGCGAAGGACAGCCTGAAGCGGCTCGGCACCGACCACATCGACCTCTACTGGATGCATGGCTTCGATCCGGCCACGCCGATCGAGGAGACCCTCGGCGCGCTGGACGACCTCGTGCGGCAGGGACTGGTGCGCTACGTCGGCATCTCGAACGTGGCGGCGTGGCAGGTCAGCAAGGCCCTCGGCGCGTCGGCGCTGCGTCGGTCGGCGTCCTTCGCCGCCTATCAGGGCTGCTATTCGCTCGTCGGTCGCGACGTCGAGCGCGAGATCGTTCCCATGGTGAAGGCCGAGGGACTGGGCTTCGTGGGCTACAGCCCGCTGGCGGGCGGCTTCCTGACGGGCAAGTACCGCGACGGCTCCGACGGGCGGCGCAAGACCATCCAGTTCCCGCCGGTGGACGAGCGGCGCGGGGCGCAGGTTCTCGAAGCCATGGACCCCATCGCCGCCGCGCACGGCGCCTCGCTCGAGGCCGTCGCCTTGGCGTGGCTGCGGCAGCAGCCGGCCGTCACCAGCGCGATCGTCGGCGTGAAGACCGTCGAGCAGCTGAAGGACAACCTGAAGGCCGCCGACCTCCATCTCGCCGACGACGAGCTCGGCGCCCTCGACAAGGCCGGAGCTCTTTCGCCGGAATACCCCGGCTGGATGCTCGCGAACAGCAGCGCCCCGCGCGCCGAGCTGCTCGCCACCGGCCGACTGCCGGAAGCGCACTGAGACCCGTGCGCAACCCATAATACAATGGGCCCCGATCGGATCATTTCGACGGGGTCCGCTTCTTCAATCCCGGCCAGCCGAGCACCGATCGATCGCTGCTGGACGGGTTGAGGTGGAAGCTGAGCCAGCGCCCGTCCAAGTGGCGGGCATGGCCCACCGTCGATCCCGTGCGACCAGCCGCACGGGTCGACGGCCTCCGGGTGACGATGGTCGGTCACGCCACGCTGCTGATCCAGGCGGCGGGATGCAACTACCTCACCGATCCGGTGTGGTCCGATCGCGCAAGTCCGGTGACGTTCGCGGGCCCCAGGAGGCAGGCTGCACCCGGCATCGCCTTCGATGATCTTCCGCCGATCGACGCCGTGCTCGTAAGCCACTCGCACTACGACCACATGGACCTGACGACCTTGGGGCGGCTGCATCGGCGCGACCGGCCGACCTTCGTCGTGCCGCTCGGCAACGACGTGATCCTTCGGCGAGCGATCGCCGACGCTCGGATCAGGGTCGGCGACTGGTTCGACGCGTTCGAGCTCGGCAACGGGGCGACGGTCACGCTGACCCCGGCGAACCACTGGTCCAATCGAAGCCCGTTCGACTACCGCATGCCGCTCTGGTCGGGACATCACCTCGACACGCCGGCCGGCAGCGTCTGGTTCGCAGGCGACACCGGCTACGGCGACGGTGCGATCTTCAGCTCGATCCGAGAGCGTGTTGGCTGCCCCGACGTCGCCCTGATTCCCATCGGCGCATACGATCCGCGCTGGTTCATGTCCGCCTCCCACGCCTCCCCGGAAGATGCCGTCCGCATCTTCGAGGACGTCGGCGCGCAGCGCGCGCTCGGCATCCACTGGGGCACCTTCCAGCTCACCGACGAGCCAAGGGAGGAGCCGGCGGAGCGACTGGGCGAAGCCCTGCGCCGAGCCGAAGTACCCGCCGAGCGCTTCGTCGCGGCGCGCCCGGCCGACGTCTACGAATTCAACGAGGAACACGGTCGATGATCGGAATACACGAGAGCGGGTCCGACGCGTTCGACGTCGACGTCGTCATCGTCGGTGCGGGACCCCGTCCCGTCGTCCGACGATCTGTTCGGCTACCTGGAACGAGTGACCTCATGACCGACACCTCGCGGTCGCCAGCGGGCGTGGCTGGTCATCGGGCGACCAGCTTCGAGGACACGTTCGTGTCGAAGCGTCCCGACAGAGCGTATCACCTGCGACGTGCCTGCGAAGAGCGCGAGAGTGCTGCCAGATCCGGCTCGGAAGCAGCGAGGGCGGTCCATGTCGAACTGGCCGCCCTTCACGCGAAGAAGGCGGACGCATCGTCTGCGTGACGACTGCGCCCCTGCGGCACGGACCTTCTTGATCCTCGTACGAACCCGAGCGGTCCGGGCATCACGGCGCTGACCATCGCATCTGGCGCAACAGCTCTGAAGCACGGTCCGTCGGCCGATCCCGATCTGGCATTGCCTTTTACGGAACCGTTTGGTATCGGAACTGAAAGTTACTCAATCTTGCTGATGCCGTGGCGTGGGCACCAGATCGTCACGCATCTGGTGCCCGGCATGCAGGCGCCCGATGCGGGCGGAAACGCCGTCGACGGCCACCACGTGCCGGTTCCGCATTTCGGCATCGTGCTGGAGATGAAGGACTGGCAGGCGCTTGCCGATCGCCTCGTCGCGGCGGGAACGAAGTTCGACATCGAACCCTATGTCCGCTTCAAGGGAGAGCCCGGCGAGCAGGCGACGATGTTCTTCCGGGATCCCAGCGGGAACGCGATCGAGATGAAGGCTTTCGAGGACCTCGCGCAGCTGTTCGCCAGATAGCCGGTCGGTCGGCGTCGGTTTCCAGGATGCCGTCATCAGGAACGCCCCGCCGTTCTCGACCGGCTCTCCCTGTCGAACGTTTCGGCCGCTCACCTTTCGCCCGGAGCAAGCGCCGCCGATCCTGGCGATGAAGCTAGGGGCGGCAAATCCTCATGGCGACGTCGTCGAGGCTGCGATCGTAGGACGCAGCCTCTGCCGCACTTAGGAACCCCTGCTTTCCGGTGTAGCGGTCGGCGCCGGTCCTCACGGTTTGAACGCGCTTGAAGAGTCCGTTTCCCGCAGTCCGCGTTATCCGTCCAGCCTTCGCCGCGTTCCCGAGGTCCGCTTGGACGATGTCGGCACGCATCAGGATATGCGCTTGCCTGGGGTCCTTGATCGCTCCGCCCATCTCACCCTTGAGAGCGCGCTGCGCCCGAAGGTCGCAGCTGGGGAACTGCTGCAACAAAGTCTGCGCATCCGCGCCTGCTGCCGTCAGGACGATTGCGACTGCGATTAGAGCCTTCATGCCATGCTCCCGTTATCACGCCGAAGTCAGCGTGAACGACGCTCTACGATCGGCAGGATGAACGGCTTCGGAGCGAGGCCACGTCGCCGCTCGGGTTCCCTCGCGAAGCAAGGCTGCCTCTCTGGTCAATCAAACGACAAATGGCGCGGCCTTTGGCGAGCGCTGCGGCAGCTCCCGACATGCAAATCGTTTCAGGACCTTGTGGCCGACCGCATAAAGAATGCTGATGTGGGATTTGGCATGAGAATAGGCGACGAAACGAAGAATCGGCCAGTTTTCAGGTAGTCGAATTCGGGCTCCTTTCCTATGGCATTACGAAATCCTGTCGTGACCGAATTTATTCCGTGCTTGTTTGCACTGGCAGACAGCCCCTCTATATCCTTGAGCATAATTGTAGCGGTGGACAACGATGCCGGCAGCTCATTGCGTATCGTCGATCGAAGGGATCATTCTGCACGCGGATCAGGGCTTTCTTGATTTGCTCCAACGTCCTGCCGACGAGATAATCGGCACGTCCTATCGGCAGATCACCGATCCACGTGATCTGCAGCGGAGTGCGGACATGCTCATGGCGCTTGAAGACCGAGCCGCGCCCGTCCGGTTGCAGAAGCGCTACCTCCGCCCGGACGGCAGCTCCATAGCGGCGAACCTGCTCGTGACCCGCTTTTCGGATCCCGATCGGCTGGTCAGCACGCTGTTCTGGCACGACGACGGTCGCGCGCCGCCGCCAGCTCGACTTTGGCAGGCCGCGCTTCAAATACGACATGTTCACGATAGGAGAATTGCGCTGTTCGGGGCGGATCTGAGCACCGATCCCGTTGGATCCCTGCTCATCGGCACGTATCTGGCGGAAGCGGAAGGTCGAAACGTCCGACTGGAAGAGATCGCAGCCTATGCGACGATAGCGCCCTCGACCGCAGCGCGCTGGGTCGAGATGCTGAAGCAGCGCGGAATACTTACATCCAAGCTCGATCCGCTGATCGACATCCAACTAACGCAGTCAGGTTTGGACAAGGTGGAGGCGATGCTGGCTGCGGTTCACGAGGCGTCGGACTCGGTCGCCATGCTGGCCTGAACCTGATGGATGAGATGGTCGAGCTGCGCGGCCGCGGCATGTTCACCAGCTCCATCCAGCAATGCGAGAGCCGCTTGCAGATGCTCAACGACTTTTTGCATTCTGCCATCTTCCAAGTAAGTTGTGCCGGAAAGCCTTGCTTCACGCACTGCCCCAGCAAGCATGCGTATACGATAACGGAATCATGAATTTTCTGTCATGATGCTCCCGATGGGCCGCATCGGCGACAAAGCGCTCGAGAAGTCGGTACGAGTTGCGGGCCTTTGATGTTTCGGCTCGAAGATGAACGCCGATTGAAGGTCTAAGCGTTCCCAGCATTCTCACGCGATTCTGACAGCCAGCAGCGGCATCAGCCCAACCCGTGAACGATCGTCGTGCCGAAATGCGGGCATACGCTTTTCCGACACGACAATCGATCACGTAGAAGCCCTGATCTGCCGGGCGAGCGCTTTCCGCCGGTCCATGAGCGGGGTGGCCGCGCCTAGCCCGCCAGCAGAAGCGCCGACTTGCAGCAGTTCTTTCCGGCCTCTTTCGCGAGGTAGAGCGCGCGATCGGCAGACGTCAGCAAAGTCTGCGGCATTACGGCTTTCGCACCGTCGCGGGCGAGCGCGGTTGCAACGCCGATGCTCACGGTGATCACCCCTCCCACTTCTACTCCGTGGGGGATCTGCAGCGCCTCGACGGCAGCCCTGACGCGCTCGGCGACGTCCATGGCGCGATCGCGGTCGGCCTCAGACAGCACGACGGCCAGTTCCTCGCCTCCGTATCTGGCCACCACGCCTTCATCGCCGCTGGTTGCCGAAACGAACGCCGCTGCCACGCTGCGGAGGCAATCGTCCCCCACCTGATGGCCATGCGCGTCGTTGAACTTCTTGAAGTGATCGATGTCCGCGAGCAGCAAGGACAGCTGCGACCTGGCGGCGAGCGTTCGCTTCCACTCTCTGGACAGCGCCTCGTCAAACGCCCGGCGATTGGCAATGCCGGTAAGGCCGTCCTTCATCGCCATCGAACGCATCTCGTCCTCGAGAGCCTTGCGCTGGGATACGTCGCGCATGATGACGGCTCGGTCCCCCGGGCTCCCTGGCTTCAGGTGCTCGACGACCCTCGAGGCCACTTCGACCCAGAGCATGGAGCCATCGCCACGGACGACGCGCACGGTGACAGTGGCATCGTTCGAGCCGCCACCCATCACGACCCGGTTGGCTTCCATGAGAATCGGAAGATCTTCCTCGACCACGAACTCGAAGACGGGTCGGCCGATCACCTCGGAAGGCGATCGAAGAAACAACCGCTCGCAGGATCCGGAAATGTAGCCGAACGTCATGTCAGGCCCGACAAGGGCGATGACGTCGCTGGAATGCTCCGCGATCAGCTTGAGAACCGCTGATGCCTTCGCGTCGTCAGGTGCCCAAGGCTTCAAGATGCTTCTCCAGAGACGTGTGACGCGTTCAGACGTCGGACCGGCTCCTAAGCCCTTCACACCTAACGGCCGATGAAGATCAGGTTTTCCCCGATCGTCCGATGGCACTTTCAGAAGTAACGAGCCGACCGCGAGTTGGAGGGTAACGGCGCAGGCTGGAAACGATGTCGGGCCAGAGCGACGCCATCGGCAGTGGCCCGCCCCGGACCGACAGGCGTGCCGATTGGACGATCTCGCGGTGAACGTGCTTTCACGTGGAAAACCGCTTACCGAAGCCGATATCCCTGACGACTAGCCCGGCGCTGCTCGGAACGCGATCTGCACGACGATCGCAACTAGGTCCCGGCGAAGAGGGACGGGGGACCGTGACGCTCGACGAACTGTTCGGGACGACGGAGTCGACGCGCCTGTGCGATCGAAGCGACATCCGCGTCACCCCAGCGTGACACGGATGTCGCCCTTAACAGAACAGACATGAGAAACTTGTCTTACGTGGTGTCCGGTCGAAAAGGCGCTCCGATCGCGAGAGAGGCGTCCGGGCGATCGCGTGGCGAGGGACCGGACGGAGGGTGGCTGGGCGGCGACGGAACGCCAGATCGCGATCGCCATCCAGGGCGGCGATCCTGAATGATGGAATGCCGGAGGAGCCTGAACGCATTCGGCTCGTTCTTTCCGCATGAAGCTCGATCTCTCCTCCTCCGACCTTTGGCGATCCTTCCGCAATGACTGGTGGGGCACACTCAAACGCGCGTGGACCAGCTCCAACGATGACAATCTCGGCATGATCGCTGCCGGTGCCGCGTTCTACATCATAGCGTCGATCGCGCCGATCCTGGCGGCGATCGTCCTGAGCTACGGTCTGTTCGCCGACGCTCAGACGGTGCGAGGCAACGTCACGGATCTCTTCGCCGCGGTCCCGAAGGACGTCGCCGTCCTGATCAGCCAGCAGTTGGACACCGTGGTCTCCGGATCGCAGGGCAAGAAGGGCTTCGGTCTCGTCGTCGCGCTGCTGATCGCTCTGTATGGTGGCAGCAAGGCGGCGACGTCGATGATGACGGCTCTCAACGTCGCCTACGAGGTCAAGGAGAAGCGCAACTTCATCGTATGGACCCTCACGTCCTTCGCGGTCGTGCTGGGCGGCATACTGCTGGTGTTCGTCGGCATCGGAGCGAGCGCCTTTGCGGCGTTCGTCGGCTCGCTGGTCCCCTGGTTTCCAGACGCCATCCTGGTTCTGATCAGGGTCGGGACCTATCTCCTGCTGGCAATAATAGTCATTACGGGCGCCTCGCTTCTGTTTCGCTTCGGACCCTATCGTCCACGGGCACGATTGCGGATCGCGACGCCAGGCACGGTGACCGCGACCGTGGTCTGGCTGCTCGCGAGCGCCGGTTTCAGCCTCTACGTATCACACTTCGGCAACTACGGCGCGGCGTATGGCTCGCTGAGCGCCGTGATCGTCGCACTGACCTGGCTATGGCTGAGCGTCTACTCGTTCCTGCTGGGGGCGGCCTTGGACGTGCAGGCCTACCATTCGAAGGCGAAATGAGCTTGCAGCGGTTGCTGACGAAGGTGCGATTTGCAGATCGAACCTAGACAGGACGGCTGCCGCGCCGCCGCAGACGCCGAGTTCGCCAGGAGGCTCGCGGTGCACAATGGGCCGATGTCCAGATATGCGAGATATCTGACGAGGGGCGAGGCTGACGCCGACGACCTCCTGCAGGATACCCTGCTTCGCTGCTGGGCGGCGCGACATTCTTTTCAGACAGGAACGAATCTGGGGGCCTGGATCAGGATCGTCATGCGGAACGGGTTCATATCCGGAACGCGCAGATCGTGGCTGATGATCGACATCGATGACGAAGACCTCGGCGATCTTCTGCTCAGCGAGCCGTCCCAGGAGGCGGCCGTCTCGCTGAAGGACGTCCAAAAGGAGATCGGAAGAGCACACGTCTGAACTCCAGTCACGGAATGT
>JAYVRZ010000258.1:0-5934 GCA_043775965.1 Sphingomonas sp. | reverse complement strand
CCGACGCGAAATTCTGCAACGACCTGATCGCGCGCGCGCATCGCGAACTCGGCGGCCTCGACATCCTCGTCAACAACGCCGCGTATCAGCAGTCGAAGGACTCGATCGCCGAGATCAGCTTCGAACAGTTCGATCGGACGATGAAGACCAACGTCTATGCGATGTTCCACCTCTGCAAGGCGGCGATCCCGTTGATGAAGCCGGGCGCGGCGATCATCAACACGGGGTCGGTGAACTCGGTCAGCCCCGAAAAGGAGCTGCTCGATTATGCCTCGACCAAGGGTGCGATCCTGATCTTCACCAAGGCGTTGGCGAAGCAGCTCGCCAAGCAGGGCATCCGCGTCAACGCGGTCGGGCCCGGCCCGATCTGGACGCCGCTCCAGGTCGCGGGCGGGCAGTTGCCGGGCAAGATGGGCGAGTTCGGCCAGGATACCCCACTCGGCCGCGCCGGTCAGCCCGCCGAACTGGCGGGGCTCTATGTGGCGCTCGCGGATCCGAACGACAGCTACACCACCGGCAGCTTCTTCGGCGCGAACGGCGGCACCGGCGCGTCCTGAGCTGCATCATCCACCCCGGCATCCACCCCGGCGAAGGCCGGGGCCCAATTGGGAGAAGCATGGTGAGGAAGGGCGGTCCTCCCTTATGCCGACCCTTCCAATTGGGCCCCGGCCTCCGCCGGGGTAGTAGTAGGTAAGGCTGGTGTCCAAGGCCACTCACGCCCTCACCCCGCCCCCAGTCGCCGCAACCCTTCCGCATCCACCACCGTGATTCGCGCATAGTCGAGCGCGATCACCCCAGCGGCTTCCATCCGCTTCAACGCCTTGTTGAGCGTCTGCCGCGATACGCCGATCATCGCCGCGACGTCGGCCTGCCGGATCTCGACGCTGCTCCCCCCCGCCGCGCGCACCATCCCCGCGAGCGTCCGCGCCAGCCGCACCGGGATCGGTTGCGCCAGACCGTTCATCATGAACGCCAGCGACGCACGCTGGTGCGCGCACGCCAGCAGCGCGATGTCCCACCAGAGTTCGGGCGTCTCGCGCGCCAACCGCCGGAACGCCTCGATGCCGATATGCAGCACGCGCGCCGGCCCGAACGCGACCGCATCATGCGGCCTCGGCTTCGCATCGAGCGTCGACAGCTCGCCGAACCAGGTGCCCGGTCCCATGATCAGCACCATCAGCTCGGCGCCGACCGCGGGATAGCCGATCAACCGGACCTGCCCGTCGAGCACCGCCCAGAGACCATCGGGCGGGTCGCCAAAGCCGTATAGCCGCGTGCCTGTTGCCACCGACCGCACGCTCGCCTGCTCCAACAGCAGCGCACGCCGCGCGGGCGGCACCGCACCGAACCACTGGTCCGCCTCGAGCAGGGCATGATCGATCGCCACCATCGCGCAAGTGTCTGCGGATCCGCAAGATTGTCAATCCGGCGACAGTCTCGTGCAGGGCCGCGTGCTACGTCCACGGCATAAGAAGCGTACTACCAGGAGATGGATCATGGCGACCGCACTCAGGACCGAACCGACGATACGCGATCTCGTGTCGCCCGAGGAATGGGCGCTGCGAGTCGACCTCGCCGCGGCCTATCGCCTGATCGCGCATTACGGCTGGGACGACCTCATCTTCACGCATCTGTCCGCGCGCGTGCCCGGCCCGGAGCATCATTTCCTGATCAATCCGTACACGCATATGTTCGAGGAGATCACTGCGTCGTCGCTGGTCAAGATCGATGTCGACGGCAACAAGGTCATGGACACGCCGGCGCCGGTCAACCGTGCGGGCTTCGTGATCCACTCCGCGATTCACGCCGCGCGCGACGATGCGGTCGCGGTGCTGCACCTGCATACGCCGCATGGCCAGGCGGTGTCGGCGATGTCCGAAGGTCTGCTCCCGCACACGCAGACCGCGATGATTGCCGGGCACGACGTCGCGTATCACGACTTCGAAGGCATCGCGACCGAACTCGAGGAGCGCGAACGCCTCGTCGAGGATCTCGGCACGAAGCACAGCATGATCCTGCGAAACCACGGCACGCTGACGGTCGGCGAGTCGATCCCGCAGGCGTTCCTCCGCATGTATTTCCTCGAACGCGCATGCGAGGCGCAGGTCCTTATGCTGAGCGCCGGCCGCGAGAATCTCAACAATCCCAACCAGGGCGTGGCGGAGAAGGTCGAGGGCCAGTCGGGTGGTCCCGGCATGCGGATGCTGGCCGACGGTCTGGCGTGGCCGGCGTTGTTGCGGAAGCTCGACCGGATCGATCCGGGTTTTCGCGATTGAGGCTCCTCCTATAACGGCCACTATCCCTATGACGGCCACCACCCCGGCGGAGGCCGGGGCCCAAATGGCAAGGTCGGTCTAACGAAGTATCGCCTTCACCATGGCTGTTTCCCAATTGGGCCCCGGCCTCCGCCGGGGTGGGAAGCAGAGGGATGCCATGAAAACTGCGGCTCTAGCGTCTATGTTTATGATGCTGGGCGCGGCCCCCGCAATCGCGCAACAGACCGATGCCGCGCCAAAGCCCGCCCCGGCGATCGGCTACGACTGGAACGACGACTCCTCCGCCGACGACCGGGTCCAGCAATCGCTGTGGCCACGCTCCGACGCCAGCGCGGCGGGGCTAGACGAGATGATCCACACCGAACAGACGCCGATCCACGCCGCAATCCGCGACGACGGCGGCTTCGGCAGCCGCGCGCTGCACGGCATCCGCAAGGTCGGCGGCGATTACATCGTCGTGCCCGTGGTGAAGATCCATCTGGGTCATTCGCGGCAGGCGATGCCCTGAGGTCGCCTTTTCGCCGCATTGTTCTCCCGCGAAGGCGGGAGTCCAGGGTTACAGGCGCTACGGGTGGTATCCTGGACCCCCGCCTTCGCGGGGGAACGGTATTGGCTCCGCGAGGTCGAGCCTAAAGCCCCAACCCTCAGGCACGCTCCAGCAACCGCTCCGCCTGCGCGCGCGCCTCGTCGGTAATCTGCGCGCCCGACAGCATTCGAGCGATCTCCTCCCGCCGCTCGTCCTCCGACAAAGCCCGCACGCCGGTCCGCGTCACCGTCCCGTCGCTGCTCTTGGCGATCAGCAGGTGCTTCGCCCCGCGCGCCGCGACCTGCGGACTGTGCGTCACCACCAGCAGCTGCGTACTCCGCGCCAACCGCGCGAGTCGTTCGCCGATCGCGCTCGCCACCGCGCCGCCGACGCCGCGGTCGATCTCGTCGAACACCATCGTCGACGCGCCGCCCTCTTCCGCCAGCGCCACCTTCAGCGCCAGGATGAAGCGCGACAGCTCGCCGCCCGAGGCGATCTTGGTGAGCGCGGCGAACGGCGCGCCCGGATTGGTCGAGATCTCGAACTCGACCCGGTCCTTGCCCGCCGCCGACCAGCCCTCGTCCCCCAGCGCCGCGACCACCGTCTGGAACCGCGCCGCATCCAGTTTCAACGGCGCCAACTCCCCCGCCACCGCGACATCGAGCTTTTTCGCCGCCGCCAGCCGCCGCTTCGTCAGCGCGTCGGCCGCCGTATCGAACGCCTTGCGCGCCGTCGCCACCCGCGCCTCGATCACCGCGATCCCGCCTTCGCCCGCATCGAGCCGTTCCAGCCGCGCGCGCATCTCGTCCGCCAGCGCCGCCAGGTCGTCCGGCTGCACACGGTGTTTGCGCGCCATCGCCCGCAACTCGAACAGCCGCGCCTCGTCATCCTCCAGCGCGCGCGGATCATACGCCATCTCGGCGCGCGCATCGCGCAGACTCTCCTCGGCCACCGACGCCTCGATCACCGCGCGATCGATCCCCGCCAGCGCATTGCCCAGCGCGACATGATCCTCCGCGATCCGCTCCAGCACGCGCGCCGCCTGGCGCAGCTTGGCCATCCCGCCGTCCTTCCCCTCGAGGAAGTCGTCGATCGCCGCCAGATCGTCCGCGATCTTCTCCGCGCGCTGCATCGAGCGCCTTGTATCCGCCAGCGTCTCTTCCTCGCCCGCGACGGGCGCCAGCGCGGTCAGTTCGGCGACGGTATGCTCCAGCCACTCGCGGTCGCGCGCCGCCGTCTCGATGTCCGCGCGCGCCGCGGCGAGTTCGGCCTCGGCCGCACGAAAGCCGGCATAGGCCTTGCTGGTCGCGCCCGGTTCGGTCCGCCCGAAAATGTCCAGCAACGCCCGGTGACCGCGCGCGTTCAGCAACCCGCGCTCGTCATGCTGCCCATGGATCTCGACCAGGTGCGGCGCGATCTCGCGCAGCAGCCCGGCGGACGCCGGCTGGTCGTTGACGAACCCGCGGCTGCCGCCGTCCGCCTTGACGATCCGCTTCACGATCAGCGGTTCGCCCCGCTCGATCTCCAGCCCGTTCTCGTCGAAGATCAGCGCCAGCGGCGAACCGGGGGCAGGGGGATCGAACGTCGCGGTCACGACCGCCTGCGCCGCCCCGTGCCGCACCAGCCCGCTATCGCCGCGCCCGCCGAGCGCAAGCCCCAGCGCATCGAGCAGGATCGACTTGCCCGCGCCGGTTTCGCCGGTGAGCACGCCGAGCCCCTCGCCGAACCCCAGGTCCAGCGCCTCGATCAGCACCACGTCGCGAATGGAAAGATCAGTCAGCATCACGCGCGTCCTAAACGATTCGCCTGCGATGTTGATCCCCAAATGTTCCCCGTCCGGAATCTTCGACTTCGGGCAAAGGACACGTGCCCGGAATCTTCGACTCCGGGCAAAGCTCAGGTGCCCGGCGTCGTCCGTGTCGCGCTACCCGGACCGACCGGTGCGGGGCTCGAAACGCTGCCCGCACCCGTTCCACCGGTGCTGCCGTTCGCCTTGGGCAGTTCGAGCACGCCGGTCCCGGGCGTACCCGCGGTGCCGCTCGGCACGATTTCCGCACCCGGCGGCAGCGGCGCGAGCGGCTTGACCGGATTGGCTTGCATCAGCTTGTAGGCATGGTCGTACCAGTCGGTGCCGGGATAGTTGCGACCCAGCACCGCGGCGGCCTTCTCGGCCTCGACCGGCACGCCGAGCTGCAGATACGTCTCGGTCAGCCGCATCAGCGCCTCGGGGGTGTGCGTGGTCTGCTGGAACTTGTCGATCACGGTACGGAACCGGCCGTTGGCCGCCAGCCACTGACCGCGCGTTTCGTAGAAGCGACCGATCTCCATCTCCTTGCCGGCGAGATGGTCGTTGACCAGATCGATCTTCAGCCGCGCATCCGATGCATAGCGCGTGTTCGGATAGCGCCGCATCAGCTCACCCAGCGAATCGAGCGCCTGGCGCGTGATCTTCTGATCGCGCGTCACGTCGGTGATCTGCTCGTAATAGCCGAGCGCGATCAGGTAATAGGCGTATGGCGCATCGCGGTTGCCCGGATGCACCGACAGGAAGCGCTGCGCCGAACTGATCGAGGCGGTATAGTCCTTGGCGAGGTAATAGCTGAAGGCCGACATGATCTGCGCACGGCGGGCCCAGATCGAATACGGATGCTGGCGCTCGACCTCGTCGAACAGCTGGGCGGCCTCCTTGTAGCGCGCCTGGTCCAGCCGGCGCTTCGCCGTCGAATACAGCGTGCCGACGTCGCGCGCGATATAGGGCAGGTCGCCCTTGGCGGCACGACCACGCGCACAACCGGCCATGGGGAGCGCAAGCGCGGCGATGAGCGTGACGACAAGCGCACGAGACTGGGGGATACGCATCGGCGTTGTCCTTAGCGTAAGCGGATAGCCGCGAACAATCCTTTTCGCCGGACCGTTCTGCCCTTCACGGCACCCGGATCGCACGGCAATAGTCGTGCGTTGTGGCCCAGCTATTCAAAGCGCGCCATTCACGTCGAGGATCATGTCATGCCGGCCACATTGTTGCACACCCACCGCGTCGAGAAGCCCTGGGGTCGCGACACGCTCTGGCCCGGTTTCGAGGACCCCGCTACGGGCTCGCCGCCGATCGGCGAAGTGTGGTTCCAGGAGCCC
>JAYVRZ010000257.1:0-11283 GCA_043775965.1 Sphingomonas sp. | reverse complement strand
AAGACCGTCTGCGCGGTGATCTAAGTACGGGCGAAACCGACGCCGATCTCCGCCCAGGCTTCGGGTTGCTGGTCGACGATATCGACACCGCCGCCCGGGAGCGCCGCGAATGCGAAGTCCGGGCGGATCGCGTGCGCCCGGTGCGTAGATCATATCCCCGGTATTGGTGAGGCTCATGGTGGGCTGCGTCACCTTGGTCAACGCCGTGTCGTGGAGATACTGGAAGGCGGCATGGTGGCAACACCAGAAAACCCCACGCCCCGAAAACGCCTGCACGACGTAATCGCTGATCCGGGCAGGGCCGACGGAACCGGATGGCAAAACGCTTGGATACACGCGTGCCGTCGATTCCGCCGATCACTCTACCAACTGCCTCGCGATCGGCGAGGACGAGGCTATGGTCATCCTCCGAATCTTCTCGCTCTAGGCGGCAGGCCGTAGCCTAAAGCAGATCTGCAAAATTCTGAGTAGCCAAGGCATTCCCTCCCTCCCGAGATCGTGGATGCAGCAAATGCAATGCCGGCGTCTGGCATCCATCGATGCCGTCGGGCGGTGTCGAACTGGGCGAGGCCATCCTCGACAACAGCCTGTACAACGAATCGGCAGACCTAGGTCCAAGATGCCGAACGCGAAGCGCGGCTTTAGCCGTCAGCCACGGCTCAACCCGGTCGCATCGCTTGGGATCGGGCCGCGTATCGGCATGATTACGCTGCCGAAGCGGCCTATATTGCAAGTCAAGCGGACAGCTAGAGGCTATGCTGCACGGCCCCCTTGTCCGATGCCTCCCTCTTGTCCGATGGCCGCAGTCGACCGTCGATCATCATGAGCACGCGATCGGCGGCCTCGATCGTTTCCTTGCGGTGGGCGATGATGATCCGCGTGATGCCCATCGCGCTGATCGCGGCGTTGACCGCGCGCTCGTGCGCGCTGTCGAGGTGTGCGGTGCCCTCGTCCATCACCAGCACCCTGGGCTGGCGGTACAGCGCACGCGCGAGCAGCACGCGCTGTTTCTGGCCGCCCGACAAGGCCTGTCCCATATCGCCCACCAGCGTTTCATACGCCATCGGCATACGCAGGATGTCGTCGTGGATCGATGCTGCGGTCGCCACCGCGAATACCCGTTCCATGTCGACCGGTGCGTCGAACAGCGCGATGTTGTCGGCGAGGCTGCCGCCCAACAACACGTCGTCCTGCAACACAGCGGCGATCTGGGACTGGTAGCTTCGGCACCCGAACCGCGCGAGCGGCAGGCCGTCGACCAGCATCTCGCCGTGATCGGCATCGACCAGCCCCAGCAGCAGCTTCACCAGCGTGGACTTGCCGCCACCCGACGGGCCGGTGATCGCGACATGCTCGCCGCGCGCGATGCTGAGATCGAGGCCGTCGAGCACCGGCGGTTCGCTCGGCGCGTAGCGATACGAGATGTTGCGCAGTTCGATCGCACCTTTCAGCGGGGTCGCGATGTCGGCATTCGCGCCGAAGCTGCGGTCCTCGGGCGACAGCGCGATGTCGGAAAGCCGCTCCAGGTGCAAATTCAGCATGCGCAGCGAGATCGCCTGGTCGACCAGCGAGATACCCTTTTGCAGGAACTGCGTCTTGTACGCGAGATAGGCGAAGACCATGCCGATACTGAACCCGTCGCCGGCCATCACCATGCCGACCGCGATCCAGAGCGACACGATCGTCTCCAGCCCGAAGATCAGCACGTTGGCGCCGTTCTGCCACACCTGGATCCGCCCGACGCGGACATCGGCGTTGACCGCATCGGTCAGCCGAGTCTGCCACAGCGTGTGATGCTGTTGCTCACGCCCGAACAGCCGGAGCGTGGTCATCGCCCGCAGCGCCTCGATCAGCATCGTCTGTTCGCGGCCATGCGCGACGATCGCGGCCTCGCGGCCCGAGCGCTCGAAAGAGAACGAGACCAGCCGGACGCCGCCGTAGAGCAGGAACGCGAGCACCGCGATCGCGGCCAGCAGCGGGCTGTAGAAGATCATCAGGGCCAATGTCAGCAGCGCCATCGTCCCATCGACGACGCTGGCGATCGCGTCCTGCGTCAGCATCGTCTGGATCGGACCGACCGACTGGAAGCGCGAGAGCACGTCGCCGACCTGCCGCCGCTCGAACCAGTCGACCGGCAGCCGGAACAGCCGCCGCGCGAGGTTGGAAGCGAGCCCGAACCCGAGCGACGCGCCGGCGGTCAACAGGACGAACGATCGCAGCACCGTCGCCGCCGCATTGATCAGCGTGAAGAGCCCGAAGCCGAGCGCCAGGACCGTCAGCAGATCATGGTCGAGCGCCGGGACCGCGGTATCGAGCGCGATCTGCATGTAATAGGGTGAGGCGAGGACGAACGCCTGGAGCAGCAGGCTCAGCACCAGCACCTGTGCCAGCGCGCGTTTCAGCCCCGACATCCGTTGCCAGAGCTGGCGTAGATGCAGGCGTTCGCGTTGCTCGCCACGTTCGAAATCGTCGCTCGGCCGCAATTCCAGCGCGACGCCGGTGAAGTGCTCCGACACCTCGGCCATCGCCATCCAGGTCGATCGCCCGTCGGGATCGTGGATCAGCGCGCGACCGTGCTGGACGCGCTCCAGCACGACATAATGGTTCATGTTCCAGTGCAGCACGGCGGGCAACTGGAGATTGCCGAGTTCGTCGAGTGGCAGCTTGACCGGTCGCGCGGTCAGCCCGATCCGGTCGGCGATCGCGATCAGCGAGCGTAGCGACGCGCCTCGCGTCGAGGTCGCGTAACGGCGGCGGATCGATCCGAGGTCGATGTCGAGGCCGTGATACCCGGCGACCATCGCGATGCAGGCGAGCCCGCATTCGGCGATCTCGGTCTGGCGCACGAGCGTCACGCGCGAGCGGGTCAGCATGTCGAAGTTCAGCATCCCGCTCATCGCCGACGAACCGCATAGACGGGGGCGAACAGCCATTGCAGCAAGGTCTGCTGCTCGATGACGATGCGCGCGGTCAGCGTCATGCCCGAGACCAGCGGTGCCTCTCGGCCGAACGCGGACAGCGCGGTGCGATCGAGCGCGACGGTCACCGGATAGACCGGCACCACCGTGCCGTTGGCGCCGGGGCGGTTGATCGTGCTGCCGGCGACCGTGAGGACCCGTCCGCCGATCGTGCCGAACCGCTGATAGGGGAAGGCGTCGATCGCCAGATGCACCGCCTGGCCTCGCTGGAGGAAGCCGATCGAGGATGTCGGCGCGGACAGCACCGCGCGCAGTTCCGCACCATCGGGGACGATCGTCATCAATGGGGCCTGCGGCGTGGCGGGCTGGCCCGGTCGCGCGGTCAGCGCGGTGACGCGACCGGCGATCGGCGCGCGCAAGGCATAGGATCTGGCGCCGCTGGTGCTGGCGGCTTCCTGCGCGACCTGCGCGCGGGTGACGGCGAGGTTGGCGTTCTGCGCGCGCGCCTGCGCACTGACCTGCGTCGCGGTACGCTGCGCCTCGACCAGTGCGGCACGCTTCGATGCTGCGGTCTGGACGAGCTGCGACAAGCCCTGTTTGCGCGATACCAGCGCCTCTTCGCGGATCTGGAGGTCATGGCCGCTGATGAAGCCGCGGACGGCGATGGCGCGCGCACGCTCGAGGTCGCGGCGAGCGGATTCGACCAAGTCCTTCTGCAGGTCGATCTGCGATCCGAGCTGGGATACCTCCGCCGCGAGGCCTGCGCGTTGCGCGGCCAGTTGGTCCAGTTGCGCGCCGGCGGCGGCGGTCGTGGCGGCGGATTGCGCGGCGAGGCTGCTGTCCTGCTGGCCGATCGCCGTCTCGATCTGCGCGGCGGTCGAACGGCCGCTGACGGTATCCTCCTCGGCGCGGACCACGGCAAGGGTAGTGCCGGCCGCGACGTGCTGGCCGTCGGTGACCGCGACGTTGGTGAGGACGCCGGCGCGGGTCGGGACGATGAGCGAGACGCCCGATGCGGGGGCGATCTCGCCGGCGACGGTTTCGCTGCGCGAATAGGGCGCGAACGCCAGGAACACGATCGCGACCAGCACGCTGGCGGCCATCAGATAGCCGATGCCCTGCCACGCGACGGGTATGAATATCGCCACATTGCCGTGGAGTCGGTCCGCCTTGTGCGGCGACGCTTCTGTCCTGAACACGGCTTGCCTTCGAATGGAGACGATATGGTCGTTAAGCCCCGGCAGCCGATCATGGCTGCCGGGGCCCGGACGGTACGACCGGCGCCGGCCGATCGTACCGCGTGGCTTACTTGCCGAACGTGATCGAACCGGTACGCTGCACGAATTCGGCAGGAACCTTGATCGCGTAGCTGCCCGACTTGCCGCCGAACGAGTAATCGGTCGTCAGCGTGCCGTCGGCGGCTGCGGAGAAGGTGACCGAACCGCCGCCATTGACGAGATCGAGCATGTCGGTGTTGATTTCGGTGATGTTGGTCATTGTATTTGTCCTTTGGTTTGGGGAAAATTCGAGAACGTACCCGGGGGAAGGCCGCCCTTCTTGCTCTTGCTAAGGGCTTGAAGCCCGAAGGTCGTGACGCGGGGCTGCTGGTTTCTCCTGCTCCTGCGCTTGGCAGTCAGATCGCAGCCGCGCATGGAAAGTCGCTGAGGGTTTCATGGACGATCGATGAAGATGGGCGATTTCGTCGCCATCGATCATCGTCGCCCATCGCGGCCCCCTGTTCGCGACACGCGATCCACGGGGACCTGTGCGGCTCAGTATGCGCAGTCTTCCGGGAAGGCTCGGCAATGGCGATCGGCCATGCGACGATCCTGCGCACGCTCGTAGGCGACCCGCCGGGCATAGTTGCGATCGGCTTCGCTCGGGCTGGTCGTGGTCCAGTCGACGACCTTGCCCGTCGCCTTGAACGGCAGCGCGGCCAGATCGGTCGCGGTTCGCGTCACGCAACCGCCGGCGACCAGCGGTAACGTCATTGCCAGAACTAAATAGAATTTACGCATACGATCTCCTATGACACCGCAGTGCTACGAGCCGATCGTCGAGTATTCGTGGACGTTCGATGGTCGGATACGCGAGGCCGTCATTTGCTCGGCAGGTCGGCGACACAGGTTCGCCTCGACACAATCTCGATCGATCTTCGGCCAAACATACACGCATCGCTCGCATCGATCCCGCAAGGCGACGGTGCTTTTACGAGTGCCCACACCTCCGCAATCAGGTCGATCCACCGACGATCGAGAAGAGGGAGATTTTCATGCATCTCAAGGGCAACCCGGTCGCCTCGCGCCCCGTCGCGAACACACACGTCGCGAACACACACGTCGCGAATACACACGTCGCGAACGCAGTGGCGGCATCGTGATGGACATCGGGACAGGCGTCATGTGGGTCAGATACGGGGCAGCAATCCTCATCATCGTGGGGGTGCTCCTCGTCCTGCTTCAGGCGATCGCGTCGGTGTGGCGCGAAGCCCGGAACGAGGCGCGTCGCGATCGCGACAGGACATGGCCGGACAATGAGTCACGGCGGCAATGAGCGTCAGCGATGACGGGTTCGGGCCGCGCTAGTCGCTCGGGCGGGCAACTATCGCGCAGCAGCGTGACCGGCGGCCACAAACGCGGGCCGGTTGCGAGAGTGGCGATACTAGGTGCAGCCCCCTAGCCGGGTCTCCTGGCGCCAACTCGAGCGCAACGCCGCCCGCGCGCGATGGCGGAACGCCGGCACGCACCGAGAGCCACTTCCACAGACATCGAGCGAACCAGGCGGTTCGGTCGCCACTGGCGCGTCAGCGCGCCGCCAACACTGGCGCGTCAGCGCGCCGCCATGGCCGTCATCCGGAACGGCCACGACTTCAGGAGATTATGCGTGGGCCGTCGTGTAGATTATGCCGCTCCGATACTGTTGGGCCTGGCGCCGCTGGTATCCGGCTGCGGCCCGAAATCCGAGCAGCCAAAGGCGCCGCCACCGGCTGTCGTCGAAGTGGTCGTGCTGAAAACCGAGCGCGTGCCGAACATCGTCGAGCTGCCTGGGCGCATCCAGGCCGTGCGGACTGCGGAAGTCCGCGCACGTACCGACGGCATCATCCAGCGCCGGCTGTACGAGGAGGGAACCGACGTGGCCGCCGGTGCAGCGCTGTTCCAGATCGATCCGCGCGACTACCAGGCGCAGGTCCAGTCCGCACAGGCGACCTTGCTACGGGCGCAGGCGACGCGCGGTAACGCGGCCTCGATCGTCCACCGCTACACGCCGCTGGTGACCGAGCGTGCCGTCAGCGGCCAGGAATACGACAAGGCGCGGTCCGACCTGACGCAGGCCGAAGGCCAGGTCGCCGAAGCGCAGGCCGCCCTCGCCCGCGCACGATTGCAGTTGAGCTTCACGACGATCCGCGCGCCGATCGCCGGCCGCGTCGGGCGTGCCGAGGTCACCGAGGGTGCGCTCGTCAGCGGTTCGCAGGCGACGCTGATGACGCGCGTCGACCAGATGGCGCCGGTCTATGCGGTGTTCACTGCGTCCAGCGCGGCGATCCTCGACGCCACCCGCCAGATCGGCGCCGGCGATCTCCGGGTGACGTCGCAGGCCAGCGTCACGGTCAAGCTCGTGCTCGAAAACGGCCAGGATTATGGTCCGGTCGGCCGGCTCGATTTCACCGCCGCCTCGGTCGATCCCGAAACCGGCAGCCAGCTCATCCGCGCGCGATTTGCCAATCCACAATATATCCTCAAGCCGGGCCAGTTCGTCCGGGGGCGGATCGAGGCGGGGACGATCTCCAACGGCCTGACGCTTCCCGCCCGTGCGATCCAGTTGAAAGGCGAGCAGGCAAGCGTCTCGATCCTCGGCAGCGACGGCACCGTCGTCAATCGCCCGGTAACGCTGGGCGAGATGATCGGCGGCCGCTGGATCGTCCGCTCGGGCGTCAAGGCCGGTGAGCGGGTGATCGTCGAGGGCTGGGCCAAGGTACGGCCGGGCCAGAAGGCACAGCTGAAGCCAACTGCCAACGCTGCCGGCGCCACGCCAGCAAAGTCGGGGCGCTGAACATGGATCGCTTCTTCGTCTACAAGCCCGTCTTTGGCTGGGTGATCGCCGCGTTCATCGCGCTGGCCGGCATCCTGTCGCTGATGAACCTGCCGGTCGAGCAATATCCCTCGGTCGCACCACCGTCGCTGACGCTGTCCTACACCTATACCGGTGCCGATGCCGAGACGCTCGACCGCAACGTCACCTCGGTGATCGAGCGCGAGATGAACGGCATCGAGGGCTTCCTGTACATGTCCGCCGCAAGCCGGTCGAACGGCACCGGTCAGGTCATCCTCACCTTCCAGTCGGGGACCGACCTCAACACCGCGCGCAGCCTCGTGCAAAGTCGCCTCAACCGCGCCGAACCGCGCTTGCCGCAGGCGGTGCAGCAGATGGGCGTTCAGATCACCGACAATTCATCGGGCTTCCTGATGATCATGGGCGTCTATTCGACCGACAATTCGCTGTCCGCGCTCGAAGTCGGCAATTATGCGAGCAACAACATCGTCAACGAGCTTCGGCGCGTGCCGGGGGTCGGCGACATCGTCCTGTTCGGGTCGCAATATGCGATGCGGATCTGGCTCGATCCGACCAAGCTCGCCGGCTATTCGCTGTCCGCATCGGACGTGCTGACCGCGGTGCAGGAACAGAACAGCCAGACCGCAGGTGGCGGCCTTGCCGAGCAACCGATCACGCGCGAGGCGGAGTTCACCGCCAAGATCGTCACGCAGAACCGCTTCGCCACCCCGGAACAGTTCCGCGAAATTATCGTCCGTGCCGGCCAGGACGGCTCGACGGTACGGCTCGGCGACGTCGCGCGGGTCGAACTCGGCGCCGACAATTACGGCTTCAAGGCGCGGCTGAACGGACGCGAGATCGCCGGCATGGGCGTGCAGCTCGGCGCCGGTGCCAACGCGGTCGCGACCGCCAAGGCGATCAAGACGCGGATGGCGGAGCTCCAGGCGAACTTCCCGCCGAGCATGACGTGGTCGGTCGGCACCGACACCACGCCGTTCATCGACGCGTCGATCCACAGCGTCATCACGACGCTGATCGAGGCGATGATCCTCGTGTTCGCGGTCATGTTCCTGTTCCTGCAGAACTGGCGCTCGACGCTGATCCCCGCGGTAGTCGTGCCGATCGCATTGTCGGGCGCGTGTTTCGGCCTGTATGTGTTCGGCTTCTCGATCAACACGCTGTCGCTGTTCGCGATGGTGGTGGCGATCGGCATCCTCGTCGACGACGCGATCGTCGTGGTCGAGAATGTCGAGCGGATCATGGCGGAGGAAGGGCTGCCGCCGCGGCTGGCGACGGTAAAGGCGATGGGCCAGATCCGCGGTGCGATCATCGGCATCACGCTGGTGCTCATCGCGGTATTCGTGCCGATGGCGTTCTTTCCAGGCTCGACCGGCGGCATCTACCGCCAGTTCTCGGTCACGCTCGCGGTCTCGATCTTCTTCTCCGCCGTGCTGGCGCTGACGCTGACGCCGGCGCTGTGCGCGACATTGCTCAAGCCGCACGCGCCCGATCACGGCGAACCGCGTTCGGGTATACTCGGGATGCCGCGACGGTTCGGGAACTGGTTCAACGACAAGTTCGGCCGTGCGACCGATCGATATGCCGGTACGGTGGGCACGATGACGCGCGCGCCGATGCGGTGGTTCGCGGTATTCGCGGTCGTCTGCGTGGTCACGTTCGTCCTGTTCTCGCGATTGCCCGGTGGCTTCCTGCCGAGCGAGGACCAGGGATCGTTCCTCGTCAATTACGACGCGCCGGCGGGCGCGACGATGCAGCGTACCGAGCAGGCCGTGATCCAGGGCGAGGCGTATCTGCGCAAGCAGCCGCAGGTCCGCAACGTCATCTCCGTGCTCGGCTATAATTTCTTCGGCCAGAGCCAGGGCGCGGCGATGTCGTTCGTCGATCTCAAGCCCTGGGACGAGCGTACCGGCAGCGGCGACACGGTCGAGGCGATCATCGGCGGCGTCCAGAAGGCGGTGTTCGGCATATCGGAGGCGAGCATCTTCGCGCTCAACCCGCCGCCGATCGCGGCACTGGGCAATGCGATCGGCTTCTCGATGAAGATCGAGGATCGCTCGGGTACCGACCGCGAGGGATTGATCGCCGCGCGTAACGCGATCGTCGCCGCGGCCTCGAAGAATCCGCTGCTCGCCGGCGTCCGGCCGGAGGGGCAAGGCGACGCACCCGAGCTCTATGTCGATATCGACCGGGTGAAGGCACGTGCGCTCGGCCTGTCGATCGCCGCGGTCAACTCCACGCTCGCGATCAATTTCGGCTCGTTCTACGCCAACGACTTCAGTCGCGACGGCAACACGCTGCGCGTCTACATCCAGGCGGACGCGAAAGCACGAATGACGGCGCAGGACGTGCTCGCGCTCCGTGTGCCCGGTCCTGAAAAGCAGATGGTGCCGTTCAGCGCGTTCGCCCGCGTGGCGTGGCGATCGGGGCCGATCCAGCTCGATCGGTTCAACGGCTATCCGTCGCTGACGGTCTCCGGCGCGGCGGCACCGGGGCAATCCTCGGGTGCCGCGTTGAAGGCGATGGAGGCGATCGCCAAACAGTCGCTCACCGGGTCGTTCGCCTATGAATGGACCGGCACCGCCTATGAGGAAAAACAGGCCGGCGGCCAGATCGGGCTGCTGCTCGGGTTGTCGATGGTCGTCGTCTTCCTGTTGCTCGCGGCGCTGTACAACAGCTGGGGCATTCCGCTCGCCGTGCTGCTGGTCGTGCCGTTCGGCGTGCTCGGGTCGGTGATGTTCACGATGATCCGCGGGCTGTCGGCCGACGTGTATTTCAACATCGGCCTGATCACGATCATCGGCCTTGCCGCCAAGAACGCGATCCTGATCGTCGAGTTCGCGATCGACGACGAGAAGCATCATGCCGGCGAGGGCGCGGAAAGGATCCGCAGCGCCACGATCGAGGCCTCCAAGCAGCGCCTGCGACCGATCCTGATGACCAGCCTCGCCTTCATCCTCGGCATGGTGCCGCTCGTGATCGCCAGCGGCGCGGGTGCCGCCAGCCGTCGGGCGGTCGGCACGGGCGTGATGGGCGGCATGATCGCCGCGACCATCTTCGGCATCGTCTTCACGCCGGTCTTCTACCTGCTGGCGCGCAAATACCTCGGCAGGACACGCGATCCCGAAGGTGAGGATACCCGCTGGGCCGCCGAAAACGACAAACCGGACGGGGAGACGGTCCATGCGTAAGGTTCTTCTGACGACCACCGCCGGCGTCATGACCATGCTGGCGGGGTGCAATTTCGCGCCGGCCTACCGCCAGCCGGTCGCGCCCATCTCGGCAAAATATCCGACCACGCCGCCGCCGGCCTCTTCGCAGGGGTTGCTCGCGACCCATCTCGGGTGGAACGACTATTTCCTCGATCCTCGGCTCCGGTCGCTCATCGCGACCGCGCTCGAGCGCAATCGCGATCTCGCGCAGGCGGTGGCGCGGATCGCACAGGCACGCGCGCAGTACCGCATCCAGGATTCGCAGCGGTTGCCGACGATCGAGGGCAATGGCGGCGCCAACCGATCGGTCCAGCCGGTCAACGCCCTCGGCGTGCCGGGCGCGACCGGGGGTAGCACCGGTGCGTCGTCGATCGACTTCACACAATATTCCGCGAACGTCGGCGTCGCGTCGTTCGAGCTCGACCTGTGGGGACGGCTGCGCAATCTGGCAAAGGCCGAGCGCGAACGCTGGCTGGCCTCGGTCGAGGGTGAACGCGCCGCGCGACTGACGCTGATCGGCCAGGTCGCGGCGACCTATTTCGACATCCTCACCGGCGAGGACCGGATCGCGCTGGCCGAGCGTACCCTGGCAGGGCGCCGCGAAGGCGTTCGGATCGCGCAGAAGCGGCTCGACGCCGGAGTGACCTCGACGGTCGATTTCGACCAGGCGATGTTGCTGCTGACGCAGGCGCAGACCGAACTCGCCGAGATCAAGCGGACGACCGCGCAGTCGCGCAACCTGCTCGATGTGCTTATCGGTGGGCCTTCGATCGCGCCGTTGCCCGCCGCGCAGCCCGTGATGCAGGCGGCGCAGGTTCGCACGATCGAACCGGGGCTACCCTCATCGCTGCTGATCGCAAGGCCCGACATTCTCGAGGCCGAGCATAACCTCCTGGCTGCCAATGCCGATATCGGCGCGGCGCGCGCGGCGTTCTTCCCGACGATCTCGCTGACCGGTGCCTACGGCTTCCTGTCGCCGAACTTGGGCGACTTGTTCAAGGGAAGCAGCGAGGCGTTCAACTATGGCGGCACGCTGAACCTCCCAATCTTCGACTGGGGACGCCGACGCGCCCAGGTGCGACTGA
>JAYVRZ010000256.1:0-7756 GCA_043775965.1 Sphingomonas sp. | reverse complement strand
CGTCAGCGCCCAAAAGATGCCTGTCGGTACGGAAGTGTAACATAGCTCGAACACGCACATTCAAACATATGGTTCGTTTTACAAATTGTCGTAGATTTTCTGAAAAGAACAACCCGCGGGTTGGATTTCACCACAATTTTGCGGCATCTCAGCATAGGCTGCTAAATTCGAAGGTGGATTGGACAGTAACCCAGCGCAAAACATAGGCAACGCGAACCTATACGCCCTGTGATTTTCGAATACTTTGCCAACTTTCGGTCCGGTATCTCGCTGACGAGCGATTCGGCCAGCATCACCGGTGCGCAGGCGCAGATGCAGGGACGCTGTAATCCGCGACATCGATCCCGGATGCGATCATTTCGATTAGGAGAGCATGGAACGCGGTCTACCCGGTCGTCACAGAGGCGGACCGAGTTGTGCGTCAGTCGATCACGACAGCTTTAAGAGGCAGGACTTGCCGCGCGCGGCGCCGACAACGCGGTAATCTCCGTCAACGCGCCCTGCAGGCAATCGATACAGTCGCTGAGCTTTGCGCCGATCAACGGGTTGTCGCCCTCATCGGCGATCCGAAGCGCTTCCTCGATCAGGAAGACCATCGATTTCAGCCGCGCGATATTCTGCGCTTCACTATGCATGCCGCCTCCTCGTCGAATGTCGCGACCATGCGCCTCCCGCTCGAAAAAGCCAGAGCCATCATGCGACGAACCGATCGCGCGCATATGCTAGCATCATGCCGCACCGCGCCAGCAGCCGTTTTTACAACCCGCGAGACTGTACCGCGTCACGGCGCGACTGCATGTTTCCAGCGTTGCACGAGCCCTGCGGCGACCATGTCGACCGAATCGACCTGGTGAGCGATGCGCTGGTGGAGCAGGCCAGCGGCGTCGCGGAAACGCCTGGCGAGCGCGTTGTCCGGGACGATGCCCAATCCCACTTCGTTCGACACCAGGATGACCTTGCCGTCCAGCGATCCAAGCGCGGCAATGAGTGCGTCGCCCGCGGCATCGATGTTCGCCTCGGCCAGCAGCAGGTTCGAGAGCCACAAAGTGAGGCAGTCGACGAGCATGACGGTGCCCGGTGAATCCGTCCCGGCCAGCGTATCGGCGAGCGCCAGCGGGGCCTCGATCGTCCGCCAGCGCGTATCGCGGTCGGCACGATGGCGGGCGATCCGGTCGATCATCTCGCCGTCGAAGGCCTGCGCGGTGGCGATATAGACCAGATCGCCTCCCGCGGCCTCGGCAATAGCCTGGGCGTGACGGCTCTTGCCCGATCGCGCGCCGCCCAGCACGAACAGGCTTTTTCCGAATACCGGACTTTCCTTCGATTGCACGCTGCGCTTCCCTTCGTGCTTGCGGCCCATGCGCGGAATGACGATGACGACCGCGAGTTCACGTGAAGGGATAGCATGACGGGTCTGCGCGCGCATGGTGGGAGGATCGACCTTGCCGCCAGCCACTACCCGACCGCCCCGCGCCCGTGGCTCGACCTGTCGACCGGGATCAACCCGCGCGCTTGGCGAGCGGCCGCCGCAACGGACGCCGCGCTCGACGTCGACATGACCCGCCTTCCCTCGCCCACGGCGATCGCCGCGCTAGAGGCTGCCGCCGCCGCGATGTTCGGGACGAGCGCGGACCGCGTGGTCGCCTTACCCGGGAGCGAGATCGGCCTGCGTTCGTTGCGGCACCTCGGCCTGCCGTTGCCCGCGCGTTTCGTTGTCCCGTGCTATGGCACCCATGCCGATGCGTTTCCGGGCGCAACTCCGATCGCACGGGAAGCGACTGGGGAGATACGGTCCGGCACGCTGCTTCTCGCCAACCCCAACAACCCCGACGGACGGCGCGACCGGCCCCGCGATCTGCTCGAAATCGCGCGACAGGGCGCGTGGCTGGTGGTCGACGAAGCCTTCGCCGATGCCATATCCGAGACGAGCGTCGTGCCCCTCCTCGAACCCGACGACCGAGCCGTGGTGTTCCGATCCTTTGGGAAGTTCTTCGGTCTGCCCGGAATCCGACTGGGCTTCATGATCGCGCCACCGGACCAGGTCGCGTCGATGCGGGAACGGCTGGGCAGTTGGCCGGTTTCCGCGCACGCGGTCGCCTATGGTATCGCCGCCTATCGCGATACCGACTGGATCGATGCGAGCCGGCGCGACCTGCCCCTGCGCGCCGCGCGGCTGGACGACGTGCTGAGGCGGTACGGCACCGTCCACGGCGACTGTCCGCTGTTCCGCGTGATCGCGAGCGATGATGCACCTGCCCTTTTCGAGCGGCTGGCGCATGCGGGTATCCTTACCCGGCCGTTCGACTACGCGCCGCGCTGGCTCCGCGTCGGACTGCCGGGCGACGACGCGGCGTTCGAGCGGCTCGAACGGGCGCTGACCAATGGCTGAGCCTGTTGCGATGGTGGCCTTGCTCGTCGAGATGGCGGTCGGCTGGCCGCCGCCGTTGTACGCGCGGGTGGGCCATCCGGTTGGCGGCTTCGCGCGGTTGATCGCGGTGGCGGAAGCGCGGTGGAACCAAGCGACGTCATCGACCGCGGTTCGGCGCGGGGCGGGCGTGGTCACGGTCGCGATCATCCTCGGGATCGGGATCGGTATCGCGTGCGCAGCCACGGCGCTCGCCCGCTTGGCATTCGGCGGTGCAGCGTGGATCGCGATCGGTACGATGGCCGCCCCGGGTGTCGCGATCCGCAGCCTTTACGACCACGTCGCTCCGGTGGCCGAAGCGCTCGAGAACCACGACATCGAGGCTGCTCGCGGGCGGGTCGCGATGATCGTCGGTCGCGACGTTGCTACGCTCGACGAAGCGGGCGTCGCACGCGCGGCGATCGAGAGCTTGGCGGAGAGCGTCTGCGACGGGGTCGTTGCGCCGTTGTTCTGGCTGCTCGTCGCGGGGCTGCCGGGTATATGGGCGTACAAGGCGATCAACACTGCCGACAGCTTGATCGGCCACCGTGAGGAGCGCTGGCGCGCGTTCGGCTGGGCCGCCGCGCGTACCGACGACATCGCTAACCTGTTGCCGGCACGGCTCAGCGGAGCGCTGCTGTGCGTCGCGGGTCGGGGCGGCTGGCGGACGATGTGGCGAGATGCGGGCAGCCACGCGTCGCCCAATGCCGGCTGGCCCGAAGCGGCGATGGCGGGCGCACTCGACCTTCGCCTCGCCGGGCCGATCGCCTATGACGGCGTGGACGTCGCCAAGCGGTATATCGGCGATGGGCGCGCGGATGTGACGGCGGCGGATATCCGCGTCGCGCTGAAGCTCTATCGCCGGGCTTGCGCTCTGCTGCTGGTGATCGCGGGAGGAATCGCATGGGCGCTATAATGCTGCAAGGCACGGGATCCGACGTCGGCAAGTCGGTTTTGGTGGCCGGGCTGTGCCGTGCGTTCGCCAATCGTGGTCTCGCCGTACGGCCGTTCAAACCGCAGAACATGTCGAACAACGCCGCCGTCACCGCCGACGGCGGCGAGATCGGGCGAGCGCAGGCCACGCAGGCGATCGCATGTCGGGTCGAGCCCAGCACCGATATGAACCCCGTGCTGCTCAAGCCGCAAGGCGACCGGACCTCCCAACTGATCGTACGCGGGCAAGTCCGCGGCACGCTTGCCGCCGCACGCTGGCGAGAAGGCCGGGCCGGACTGCTGGACGACGTCCTCGATAGCTTCGAACGCTTGTCCGCGTCCTGCGACCTCGTCGTCGTCGAGGGTGCGGGAAGCCCGGCGGAGATCAACCTGCGGGACGGCGACATCGCCAATATGGGGTTCGCGCGCGCCGCCGACGTGCCGGTGATCCTGGTCGGCGACATCGATCGTGGGGGCGTGATCGCCGCGATCGTCGGTACGCGCGCGGTGATCGACCCGGCGGACGCAGCGATGATCCACGGTTTCATCGTCAACAAGTTCCGCGGCGACCCGGCGCTGTTCGACGACGGGTATCGCGCCATCGAGGCGCGGAGCGGCTGGCGTGGCTACGGCGTGGTGCCGTGGCTCGTGGACGCAGGCAGGTTGCCGAGCGAGGACGCGGTGATCCTCGAGCGCCCGGCGAGCGTTGCCGAGCAGCGGGTGACGATCGCGTGCCCGATCACGCCGCGGATCGCGAATTTCGACGATCTCGATCCATTGCGGCTGGAACCCGGCATCGCGCTGGTAATGGTGCCGCCCGGCACACCGATCCCCGACTGCGACCTGATCGTCCTGGCCGGCTCCAAGGCGACGATCGCCGATCTCGCCTACCTGCGGGCGGAAGGCTGGGACATCGACATCCGCGCGCATCATCGTCGCGGCAAACCGGTGCTCGGGCTGTGCGGCGGCTACCAGATGCTCGGCCAGAGTATCGCCGACCCGCATGGGATCGAAGGGGCAGCGGCGAGCGTCGAGGGGCTTGGCCTGCTCGACGTGGACACGGTTCTCACGCCGGCAAAGACGCTGGAACGCGTCGTCGGAAGAGCGGGCGGCGCCCGGTTCGAGGGGTATGAGATGCACATGGGCGTGACGACCGGCCCGGCGACCGGCAGGCCTGTGGGACACCGCGACGACGGCAGTCCCGAAGGCGCGACGAGCGCGGACGGGTTGGTCTCGGGCAGTTATGTCCACGGGCTGTTGGCACTGGCCGAGCAGCGCGCGAAGTGGCTAAAGCGGATCGGCGTGAACGGGGCCGGGCCGGATCATGCCGCCTCGATCGATGCCGCCCTGGACGCGATCGCGGCAGAACTTGAACAGCATCTCGATCTCGACGTAATGCTCGCGCTATCGCACCGCGCCGGCGATACACAGTGCCAGTAGCAGGCCGGTCTCGACGAGTTCGATTCCGGCGCCATGCGCGTCTCCGGTGATGCCGCCGAGCTTGCGCCTCAGCCAGGCCGCGACACCGACAATTAGCAGCGGTCCGCCGAGCAAGGCCGGTTGCACGACTCCAGCCAACAGGAGCAGGAGCCCCCAGCCGACGAGATCTCGCGTTCGAATTGCGCCAGCAATTGCTGCGCCCAGCCCGCCCGGTCGAAGTGGCGGCAACAGCCTCACCCACAGCAACGGCCCCATCCGCGCGACGAACGGGACGAGCACGAGAGCCCATCCGAAGGCACCGGCGCTATGCAGCAATACGAGCTTGGCAAGCATCTGTCCGACGAGGGCGATCACGCCGAAGCTGCCGATGTGCGGATCCCCCATCACAGCGAGCAACCGCGTCCGGTCGCCATGCGCTGCGCCCAGTCCGTCGGCGAGATCGGCCAGGCCATCCAAGTGAAGGGCGCCCGTCACAGCGATCCATATGAACAACGCCGCGCCGGCCCCGATCCACGGATCGATCAGCGACCCGGCCCAGCCGCTGCTCGCAACCAGCGCTCCAATCGCCAGCCCGACGAGCGGATAGCAGCGGATTGATACGGCGAAATCATTGGGGCGCGGCGTAACCCGTGGCATCGGCAGGCGCGTCAGGAACCCGAACGCCAGCACGAGGCGCCTCACGTTGCGAGCCCGACGATCTGGACGAAGCGCTCCTCGCCCGGCCATAGTCTCAGCGAAAGCAGTGCCGTATAGGGCAGGTCGAACGCCCAGACCTGCCGTCTATCGAAACCGCACGCGATCGCCAGCGCCGCGCGCATCGGGCCGCCATGCGTCACCACGAGGGTAGGCTCGGCCGGAACCGCGTCGAGCGCGTGGGAGACCCGGTCGCGCAGCGAGGACCACCGCTCGCCGCCGGGCGGTGCCGCCCCGTCGGGATCGTCGTGAAACCGCGCGAAGTCTATGGGATCGATCGACGAGGGTGCTACGCCGTCCCACTCGCCGAAGTCGAGTTCGCGCCATCGCGGGTCGATTTCGACCGCCAACCCTCGCGGCGCGGCGATCGCCTCTGCAGACGCGCTAGCCCGTCGAAGATCCGACGAAACGACGCGTTCGATCGTCAAGCCCGAAGCGCGCGCGACGCCGTCCGCGATACCCGCCGGAGTGGCTGGGTCGTCTGTCCGGCCAAGTAGGCGTCCCTCCACCGCGGGCGCGCCGTGCCGCATCAGGTGCAGCATGTGCGGTACGCTCACGCGGCGGACACCCCCGCTTCCGCGAACGTTGCCATCTCGTCATGCGCCGCCAGCGCCGCGCGGACCAGCAACGTCGCAACCGCCGCGCCGCTCCCCTCGCCCAGCCGCATGCCGAGCGACAGCAATGGTTCGAGCCGAAACTCCTCCAGCAACCGCGCATGTCCGGGCTCCGCGGACACGTGCGCCGCGAGACAATGGTCGAGAATATCCGGGCACGCTGCCGCCAGCGGTGCAATCGCCGCGCAACAGATGAAACCGTCGAGCATCACCGGCACGCCGGCCAGCCGCGCGCCTACGACTGCGCCCGCAATTGCCGCCAACTCGCGCCCGCCGAGCCGGCGCAGAGTCTCGAACGGGCTCGTGAGCGCGTCACCGTGCAGCGCCATGCCAGCCTCGACCGTCTCGATCTTGCGCGCGACGCCGGCCGGATCGACGCCTGTACCTGGCCCGACCCAATCGCTGGCCTGTCCCTCGAAGCTTGCCAGACACAACGCCGCCGCGGTCGTCGAATTGCCGATCCCCATCTCGCCGAGCACGATCAACTCCGCCATACCCTCGACCGCCGCCGCGCCAGCATTGAGCGCAGCCAGACAGTCGGCTTCCGACATCGCCGGTTCGCGCGTGAAGTCCGCGGTCGGGCGATCGAGATCGAGTGCCACGATCGTCAGGTCGAGACCGGCGGCTTTCGAAAGCGCGTTGATCGCCGCGCCGCCATGCTTGAAATTGGCCACCATCTGCGCCGTGACGGACCCCGGAAACGCGCTGACGCCGCGCGCGACGATCCCGTGGTTGCCCGCGAAAACGATTGCCCTGCCCTGATCCAGCCGCGGCCGTTCGCGCCCCTGCCAGCCTGCCATCAGCACCGCGACATCCTCAAGCCGTCCGAGCGATCCGAGCGGCTTGGTCAAGGTCGCCTGCCGTGCTTTCGCCGCCGAGCGCGCAGCGACATCCGCTTGCGGCAGGTTGCCCAACGCCGCCAGGAACGCTGCGGGTGTCGCAAACCGCGTCATGCGACGACGAAACCGGCAGGCGGGGTGCGCGTGATAAAATGGCCTTTCACGCCCTGCGGCCATTGCTTGAACGGCACCTGCCCGAACGCGCTTTCTCCGTAGAGCCGGGCATACTCCAGGATCGCGCGAGCGGCGTCTTCGGTCGGCTCGAACCGGCCGAGGACATAGCCGACCTTCGCCGGCGCGCGCAGGTGGATCGTGCAGAAATCCTGGCACGCGAACAGACACGGCATTTCCTGCACCGCGACGTCGGCATAGGCCGCATCACTCGCCTGCACCGTCTTCAGCGCCTCGACGAGGCGCGCGCCACCGCGCTGGCCTTGATCGTCATCGCGCGCGTCGGCGGAGTGGCGGCAGGTGTTGCATGCGACGACTGCGACACCATCGACGACGGGCTTCAACATGAGAATGCCGCGGCGAAAACGAGCATGGAAAGAACTGAAATCGGCATGGAAACCCCCTTCGGACAGTCGGTCCCGCACCACGCGAAGGGCCAAGGCGTGCGCCTCCAGCCTTCGCGAGACGCGAAGCGATGTCGTCGCTCGGGGTGTTACCCGTCCGTTCGGCGCACCCTGCCCGGACGAAAGACGACCGCGACGGGCAGGTCTCCTGGCTCGCGGGTCAACGCCGGTGCGCACCGCCTTCCCAGTTTCGTCGGGCTTTCGCCGTCGGTCCCCAGTGGCCTATGGTGCGCGGGCTCACCGCTTACAGTTGCGGGG
>JAYVRZ010000255.1:0-1684 GCA_043775965.1 Sphingomonas sp. | reverse complement strand
GGGGGCTGGGGGGGGGCGCGCGCTCGCCTCCAATGTCACCGCCCGCAATAGGCCGGGCGCCCACCCCCCGACCCCCACCCGCATGCGGGAGGGGGGGAGTGCCGAAAATGCGCTACCTTCCCCTGACCCAGCCCGACCGCGAGGCGATGCTCGCCGTCATTGGCGCCGCCACCATCGACGACCTCTTCGTTGACGTGCCGCAAGCCGCCCGCCTCGACGGCCCGGTCCGCGACCTGCCGATGCACGCCTCCGAAATGGCGGTCGAACGCCACATGTCGGCGCTCGCGAAGAAGAACCTCACCGCGGGCGAAGCGCCGTTCTTCCTCGGCTGCGGCGCGTACAAGCATCACGTTCCCGCCTCGGTCGATCACCTGATCCAGCGCGGCGAGTTCCTCACCGCCTACACGCCGTACCAGCCCGAAATCGCGCAGGGCACGCTGCAGATGTTGTTCGAGTTCCAGACGCAGGTCGCGCGGCTGCTCGGCACCGATGTCGCCAACGCCTCGATGTACGACGGCTCGACCGCGTGCTGGGAAGCGATCGTGATGGCCCGCCGGATCACCAAGCGCGGCAAGGCGATCCTCTCGTCGGGTCTCCACCCGCATTACGTCTCGGTCTCGAAGACGATGGCCAAGTTCACCGGCGACGTGCTCGACACCGCCGCGCCCGAGCTGGCCGCAGACATGGACCTCGACCAGCTGATCGCGAAGATCGATGACGACACGTCGTGCGTCGTCGTCCAGTATCCCGACATCCTCGGCCGCATCGCCGACCTGCGCCCGCTCGCGCATGCGTGCCACGCGAAGAAGGCGCTGCTGATAGCGGTCGTCACCGAGCCGGTTGCCTTGGGCGCGATCGCATCGCCCGGTGAGATGGACGCGGACATCGTCGTCGGCGAAGGGCAATCGCTCGGCGTCGGCCTCCAGTTCGGTGGGCCGTATGTCGGCCTGTTCGGCTGCAAGGACAAATACGTCCGCCAGATGCCCGGCCGCCTCTGCGGCGAGACCGTCGACGCCGACGGCCGTCGCGGTTTCGTCCTCACGCTGTCGACGCGCGAGCAGCATATCCGCCGCGAAAAGGCGACGTCGAACATCTGCACCAACTCGGGGCTGTGTGCGCTGGCGTTCTCGATCCACATGACGCTGCTCGGTGAAGCGGGCCTGCGGCAATTGGCCGAGATCAACCACGCGGGCGCGGTATCGGCGGCCGAACGCCTGTCGCAGATCCCCGGTGTCGAGCTGGTCAACGACAGCTTCTTCAACGAGTTCACGCTGAAACTCCCGGTCGAGGCCCGCCCCGTCGTCCGCACGCTCGCCGACCGTGGCATCCTCGCCGGCGTGTCGCTCGGGCGCCTCTACCCCGGGCAGGACGCACTCGCGAACGGTCTCGTCGTCGCGGTCACCGAAACGACCACCGCGGAGGACGTCGAAACGCTTGCGTCCGCTTTGCAGGAGATACTGGCATGAGCATCAACCAGAGCGGCTGGCGTCCGACCTCGCCTGAGTCCAATTCGGGGAGCGTCCCCGCATCGGTCACCGGCAACAAGGCGCTGATGCTCGAAGAAGCGCTGATCTTCGAGATCGGCGACAGCCACACCACCGGCGTCGACTTCGCTACTCCCTCTCCCCTCCGGGGAGAGGGTTGGGTGAGGGGTAGTACCGGGCGCAGCACTGCTTGGCGGGGG
>JAYVRZ010000254.1:0-12839 GCA_043775965.1 Sphingomonas sp. | reverse complement strand
TGTTCACCGAGAAATCGGGCGTGAAGAGCTGGCTCAACCTGTCCGACGCCTACCGCGTGCTGGCGGACGGCAGCCTGATCTGGCGGTCGGAGCGGAGCGGCTACGGCCAGCTCTACCGGTTCGCATCGGGCAAGTGGACGCAGCTGACCAAGGGTGACTGGGTCGTCACCGAACTCGTCGGCGTGGATGAAGCCAAGGGCCGGCTGTTCTTCACCGGCAACAAGGACGACGTGCTCGAGCAGCATCTCTATTCGGTCGATATCGCCAAGCCGAACGTTATCACCCGGCTCACCGAGGCCGGCTGGTGGAACAGCGCGACGATGGACGATGCCGCCAGCCGCTTCATCATCTCGCGCTCGAACCCAAAACAGCCGACGCAGGTGTATCTGGCGGACGCGACGGGCAAGCGGATCTCGTGGATCAACGAGAATGCCGTGGTCGAGGGGCATCCTTACTACCCGTATCTTGCGAGCCACCAGGAAACCAAGTTCGGGACGCTGAAGGCCAGGAACGGCATGACGCTCCACTGGGAGATGATCACGCCGCCGCTCGAGCCCGGCAAGAAATACCCGGTGTTCTTCGAACATTATGGCGGCCCCGGCACCGGCCAGCAGGTCACGCGCGGCTGGCAGGGGGCGTTGCCGCAATACCTCGTCGATCGTGGCTGGATCTACTTCAAGATCGACAATCGTGGCTCGTATAATCGCGGCAAGGCGTTCGAGGACCAGATCTACCACGCGATGGGCACGGTCGAGGTCGAGGACCAGCTGTCGGGCGCGAACTACCTGAAGTCGCTGCCGTTCGTGGAGCCGAGCAAGATTGCGACCTATGGCTGGTCCTATGGCGGCTATATGTCGCTGAAGATGCTGGAGAAGACGCCGGGCGTGTATGCCGCGGCGGTGTCGGGCGCACCGGTCACCGACTGGCAGCTGTACGACACGCATTATACCGAGCGGTATCTCGGCGATCCGGCGAAGGACCCGGCGAGCTACGCGACGTCGGCGGCGGTCGAGGACGCGAACAGGATCGTCGATCCGTTGCTGCTGATCCACGGGATGGCGGACGACAACGTGTTCCTCGACAATTCGACCAAGGTCGCCGCGCGCATGCAGGCGACCGCGACGCCGTTCGAGATGATGTTCTACCCGGGGTACACGCACCGCGTGTCGGGGCCGGGAATCAGCGAGCATGTCTGGGGGACGATCCTGAACTTCCTCGACCGGACGGTGAAGGACAAGCCTGTGCCGGAGGTCGCGCCGGTGGTGGCAAAGTAGGGGGAGCGGTCAGCGGTCAGGCTTTGCGCTCCAAACGCCGCCCCGGCCTTCGCCGGGGTGGTGGTATTGTCTGTGAGGTGAGCGGACCCGCCCGCGTTACCCCGGCACCGTGTTCCCCCGCGACGGCGGGGGCCCAGACTGGGCCCCCGCCTTCGCGGGGGAACAAGAAACAGCGGGTAACCTGTCACCACCCTTAACCCGCTTCCCGCGCTAAACGCACCCCCAAACCCCCGCTATCCACGCAACAAGTCGAAAGCCGTTGGACCTCGCGGCGCAACGACGTTAGGGCGCCGCCAAGTCCAATCGGAGTGTAGACATGGGTTATCGGGTGGTGGTCGCAGGGGCGACCGGCAATGTCGGGCGCGAAATGCTCAATATCCTGGCGGAGCGCGAGTTTCCCGCCGACGAGATCGCCTGCGTCGCGTCGTCGCGCAGCCAGGGGTTGATGGTCGATTACGGCGATACCGGCAAGCAGATCAAATGCACCAACATCGAGCATTTCGACTGGAACGGCTGGGACATGGCGCTGTTCGCGATCGGCTCGGAAGGCACCGCGGTCTATGCGCCGATCGCCGCCGCCGCCGGCTGCGTGGTGATCGACAATTCGTCGCTCTACCGGATGGATCCCGACGTGCCGCTGATCGTCCCCGAGGTGAACCCCGAGGCGATCGACGGCTATCGCGCGAAGAACATCATCGCCAATCCGAACTGCTCGACCGCGCAGATGGTCGTCGCGCTCAAGCCGCTGCACGATGCCGCGGTGATCAAGCGCGTCGTCGTCTCGACCTACCAGTCGGTGTCCGGCGCGGGCAAGGCGGGGATGGACGAGCTGTTCGAGCAGAGCCGCAACATCTTCGTCGGCGATCCGGCCGAGCCCAAGCTGTTCACCAAGCAGATCGCGTTCAACGTGATCCCGCACATCGACAGCTTCCTCGACGACGGCTCGACCAAGGAAGAGTGGAAGATGGTCGTCGAGACCAAGAAGATCCTCGACCGCAAGATCAAGGTCACCGCGACCTGCGTCCGCGTGCCCGTGTTCGTCGGCCATTCGGAAGCGATCAACATCGAGTTCGAGAACGAGATCTCGGCCGAGGAGGCGCAGAACATCCTCCGCGAGGCGCCCGGCATCATGCTGGTCGATAAGCGCGAAGACGGGGGGTACATCACGCCGATCGAATGCGTCGGCGACTTCGCGACCTATATCAGCCGCGTCCGCGAGGATCCGACCGTCGAGAACGGCATCAATTTGTGGTGCGTCAGCGACAATTTGCGGAAAGGCGCGGCGCTGAACGCGGTCCAGATCGCCGAACTGCTCGGCCGCCGGCATCTGCAAAAGGCGTAAACGCCGCGGGGCGCAGCGCCTCGGACACGCAATTTTGCCTAAAAAACACCGTGTTTTCCCCTACGGAAAACGCGGTGTTTTTGCGATTCGCGCGCTGCGGTGGCGTGCACGCGCAAAGTGCGCGATCAAACCGTTCTGCCTCGATTTTCGCCCTCAGCGTCGATATCGATCAATCCGGTTCTATCGATTAACTATCGGCGCCCGATAAATCCTAGCAACAAAGATGTCTATCGTCCTATTATAACAGAAACGATTTTGATTTATCTCCGTTTTGAATAGTATTGTACGTCAAGAACGTACCTACTTCTTCGACGTTCCCTAATTCTCCTTATTTATTGCGGTAACCTCGTGTTAGTATTGGTGGGCCGACCTTCCATCTGTTCCGGTAGTCGGCTCGCAAGACGGTCGACACTCCGGAAAGTCCGCGCTGCTTCGCAGTCGCCAGTGGAGGATTTGTCGATGTCTAACGCGTTTGTTCGCCCGCATGCCCAGACCATCGTGAAGCCGGCGGCTTCCCCGAGGTCCGTCACCGGTGCGCGGGCACTACGTCACCTTCGCAACGGTGTGTCTTTGATCGGTCTTGCGGCGACATCGCTGTTCGCGACCCAGACCGCTTCGGCGCAGGCGGGTACGCCGAATATCGTCAGCGCGTGCTCGGGCGTCAGCCTGCCGCGTTCGGTCGTCACCGACATCCTCACGCCGGTCGTCAACGGCATCGTCACGCCGATCCAGAACACGGTCAACCCGATCACCGGAGGCATCAACACGCTGCTGCCGCTGCTGGGCGTGCCGACGCTGTCGATCAACGCATCCGGGCTTCTGGCGAACGCGGCGGCGGGCAACAACATCACCCTGCAGGTCCTCAACGCCAACGGACAGATCGTCGGGCCGGCCGATCGCTGCGATACGCAGTCGGACAGCTTCACGCTGCGCAACCCCGCCGGCATCGCGATCGGCGGCAACCGCATCACCGGACTCGGCGCGACCGGCGCCGAAGCGTTTGCGGGCGAGGCGAACTCGATCGCATTCGGCAACAGGGCACTGACCGACGCGACCGCGCTCGGCTCGATCGCGCTCGGCACCGATGCCACCATCGGCGCCAACGCGACCGGCGCGGTTGCGCTGGGCAGGGGCGCGAGTGCCACCGGGGCGAATGGCGTCGCGCTCGGCGCCGGCAGCCTCGCCGCGCGTGGCCCGCAGGCGGGATATGCCGCGATCGGGCTCGCCGCGCTCCAGAACTCGGCGGGCGAAGTCTCGGTCGGTACGGTCGGCGGCGAACGCCAGATCACCAACGTCGCGGCCGGCGTCGCCGCGACGGACGCGGTCAATGTCGGGCAGCTCGCCGGCGTTCAGGCGCAGATCGGCACGGTCGCGGCCAACACCGTGCTATACGACGGCGCGGCGCACGACCGCGTGACCCTGACCGGCGGTGCGGCCGGAACGACGCTCGCCAACGTCGCCCCGGGGACGCTCGGCGCGACCTCGACCGAGGCGGTCAACGGCAGCCAGTTGTTCGCGACCAACACCAACGTCTCGAACCTCACCACCAACATCAGCAACGGCGCGATCGGCGCGCTGCAATATTCCAATGCGGCGACGCCGACCGTCCCGAATGGCGGTGTACCCTCCAACGACGCCGCGCTGGTCGGCGCGGTGGCAGGGCCCGTCGGCCTGCACAACGTCGCCAACGGCGTCGTCGCCACCGGGTCGACCGACGCGGTCAATGGCGGCCAGCTGTCGACGGTGAGCGACCAGGTCGGCACGCTGGCCGGGCTCGCGGTCCAGTATGACGACGCGACGCGGACGAAGGCTACGCTGGGTGGTCTCGGGGCTGGCGCAGCACCGGTCGCGCTGACCAACGTCGCGGCAGGTACGCTCGGTGCCACCTCGACCGACGCTGTCAACGGCAGCCAGTTGTTCGCGACCAACACCAACGTCACCAACACGAATACGGCGCTGACCAACCTGACCACCAACATCAGCAACGGCGGCATCGGTGCGGTCCAATATTCGAACGCCGCGACGCCGACCGTGCCGAATGGCGGCGTGCCCAGCAACGATGTCGCGCTGGTGGGCGCGGCCGCAGGCCCGGTGGGGATGCACAATGTCGCCGCCGGTGTCGTCGCGACGGGATCGACCGATGCGGTCAACGGCGGTCAGTTGTCGACGGTCGTCGACCAGGTCGGCACGCTCAACACGCTGGCGGTGCAGTATGACGACGCGACCCGCGCCCGCGTGACGCTCGGCGGTGCTGGTGCGCCGCCGGTGGGCCTCGGCAACGTTGCGGCAGGTACGCTCGGCGCTGGCTCGACCGACGCGGTCAATGGCAGCCAGCTGTTCGCGACCAACACCAACGTGACGAACCTCACGACCAACATCGCCAATGGCGCGATCGGTGCGCTACAATATTCCAACGCCGGAACGCCGACGACGCCGAACGGCGGCGTGCCGTCGAACGACGCAACGCTGGTGGGCGGTGCCGCCGGTGCGGTCGCCTTGCACAACGTCGCCGACGGGGTGGTCGCGAGCGGATCGACCGACGCGGTCAACGGCGGTCAGCTCGCCCTGGTCTCGGGTCAGGTCGGCACGCTGAACGGGTTGGCGGTGCAATATGACGATCTGAGCCGCTCGCGCGTCACGTTCGGCGGGGCAGGGGCCGCGCCGGTGGTACTCGGCAACGTCGCGGCAGGTGCGCTCGGTGCCTCCTCGACAGAGGCGGTCAATGGCAGTCAGCTGTTCGCGACCAACACCAACGTCACCAACACGAACACGGCGCTGACCAACCTGACCACCAATATCAGCAACGGCGGCATCGGCGCGGTGCAATATTCCAACGCGGCGACACCGACCACGCCCAACGGCGGCGTACCGACCAACGACGTCGCGCTGGTTGGGGCGGCGGCAGGCCCGGTGGGATTGCACAACGTCGCCGACGGGGTGGTAGCTACCGGGTCGACCGATGCGGTCAACGGCGGCCAGCTCGCCAATGTCAGCGGCCAGGTCAGCGGCCTGTCCGCGCTGGCGGTGCAGTATGACGATATCGGCCGGACGCGCGTGACGCTCGGCGGAGTCGGCACGGGTGCGGCACCGGTGGTGCTCGCCAACGTCGCGGCCGGCACGCTCGGCGCGACCTCGACCGAGGCGGTGAACGGCAGCCAGCTGTTTGCGACCAACACCAATGTCACCAACCTGACCACCAGCATCACCAACGGTGCGATCGGTGCGCTGCAATATTCGAGCGCGGGCGCACCGACGACTCCGAACGGCGGGGTGCCGTCGAACGACGTGACCTTGGTCGGCGGCGCGGCGGGGGCGGTGGCGCTCCACAATGTCGGCGCGGGTGTCGTTGCGGCCGGATCGACCGACGCGGTCAATGGCGGGCAGCTGTCGGCGGTGAGCGATCAGGTCGGCACGCTCAACACGCTGGCCGTCCAGTATGACGATGCCACGCGGAGCCGCGTGACGTTCGGTGGCGCCGGCGCGGCACCGGTGGTGCTTGGCAACGTCGCGGCCGGAACGCTGGCGGCGGGCTCGACCGAGGCGATCAACGGCGGCCAGCTCGTCAGCTATGGCAACAGCGTCGCCGCCGGCTTCGGTGGCCTCACCAGCTACGACGCCGCGACCAACAGCCTGCTCGCCTCGATCGGGTTCGGCGGCGTGCAATATGGCAGCGTCCAGTCGGTATTCGACGCGGTCGACGGCGCGATCAACGGCGGGGCGGGCATCCGCTACTTCCACGTGCTCTCGACCCGTGCCGACAGCAGCGTGACGGGCACCGACAGCATCGCGATCGGTCCCGAGGCGACCGCGACCGCGAACAACAGCGTCGCGCTCGGCACCGGCGCGCTGGCGCTGCGGGGCGGCACGCTCGGTTACGCCGCGCTGGGTCTCGGCGGGTTGCAGAACTCGGTCGGCGAGGTGTCGGTCGGTTCGGTCGGGGCCGAGCGGCAGATCACCAACGTCGCTGCCGGTACCGCGGCGACCGACGCCGCCAATGTCGGCCAGGTCGCTGGCGTCGCGGCACAGGTCGCGGCACTCGGCTCCACCACCGTCCAGTACGACAACAGCACCAAGAACACGATCACGCTGGGCGGTGCCGGCGGAACGACGATCACCAACGTCGCCGCGGGCAACGTCGCGGCGGGCTCGACCGACGCGGTCAACGGATCGCAGCTCAACGCGACCAACGTCCAGGTCGCGAACAACACGACCGCGATCACCAACCTGGGCAACCAGGTCGCCAATGGCGGCACCGGGCCGGTGCAATATTCCAACCCCGGCAGCCCGACGACGCCGAACGGCGGGACCAAGACCAACGACCTGACTCTGGTCGGGGCGGCGGCAGGGCCGGTCGGGCTGCATAACGTCGCAGGCGGTGCGATCGCGGCCGGCTCGACCGACGCGGTCAATGGCGGGCAGGTGTATGCACTGGCACTGACTGCGGCCAACGCGGTGTCGTACGACACCGACACGACCGGCGCGCGGACCAACACGGTGACGCTGGCGGGCGGCAGTGCGGCGGCACCCGTGACGATCGCCAACGTTGCCGCGGGGACGGTCGCGGCGGGATCGACGCAGGCGGTCAACGGCGGCCAGCTCTACACCACCAACCAGGCGGTCGCGACCGCGCAAGGGACGGCCGACAACGCCTTGGCGCTCGGCAGCAACTCGGTCCAATACGGGCCGGGACGTACCAACGTGACCTTCAACACCGGGGGTGCGGCCACGGTCCTGAGCAACGTCGCGGCGGGCGTCTCGACCACCGACGCGGTCAATGTCGGGCAGCTCAACTCGGGCATCAACTCGGCGGTGACGCAGGCCAACAGCTACACCGACGGGCGGATCGCGGCGCTGAACTTCGACCTTCGCCGGGTTCGTCGCGACAGCTATGCGGGGACGTCGAGCGCGCTCGCCGCCGCCGGGCTGCCGCAGGCGTACGAGGCCGGCAAGGGCATGGTCGCGGTCGGTGGCGGCACCTATGCCGGACAATCGGCCTTCGCGGTCGGCATGTCGAAGGCGTTCAACGACGGCCACACCGTGGTCAAGCTGAGCGGCACCTACGACTCGCAGGGCAAGGCCGGTGCCTCGGGCGGGATCGGCTATCAGTTCTGATCCGACGCGCGATAGAATGGAGACGGGCGGCCTTCGGGTCGCCAGTTTTCATGTGTGCCCGCTTTACTACGAGGGACGGTATGCGGCCGGGGAGATACCTGCCCCAAGCGAACAAGTATCGTTTGCGGGGAGGGGAGAAGAGGCGGCGGGTTGACACGTCCGCCACCGCGACCGACTTGGCGGCAACGCGCTTCAAGACAGGACGACACCTTGGCCAGCACTCCGATCGCCCCGCAGTATTTCGAGAGCTTCGACGGCACCCGGCTGGCCTGGTATGAGCTGGGAGAAGGCCGTCCGGTGGTGCTGATCCACGGCTATTTCTCCGACGCGAAGACCAATTGGATCCGCTACGGCCACGCCGCGAAGATCGCGGCCAAGGGCTTCCGCGTGATCATGCCGGACCTGCGCGCGCACGGCGCCAGCGACAAGCCGCACGGGCTTGAGGCGTATCCGGCGGACGCGTTGACGCAGGACGGGCATGCGCTGGTGAAGCATCTAGGGCTCACCGACTATGATTTCGGCGGCTATTCGCTCGGTGCGCGGACCACGTCGCGGATGCTCGCGACGGGTGCGACGCCGAGGCGGGTGATCTTTTCGGGCATGGGGCTGGAGGGACTGACACAGACCTCGCGCCGCGCCGGGCATTTCCGCAATATTCTGACCAAACTCGGCCAGCACGTGCAGGGCACGCCGGAATGGCTGGCCGAGGCGTTCCTGAAGACCACCGGTGGCGATCCGGTCGCGTTGCTCGGAATCCTGGAGACGTTTGCCGATACGCCGCTGGAGACGGTCAAGGCGATCCGGCAGCCGACCCTGGTGGTGTGCGGCGCGGAGGATGCGGATAATGGATCGGCGCCCGATCTCGCCGCAGCGCTGCCGAACGCGACCTATGTCGAGACGCCGGGCGGGCATATGAGCGCGGTGGTGAAGCCCGAGCTGGGCCAGGCGATCGCCGACTTTCTCGCCGCCTGACCGGACGTCTCGCCGGCTGAATTGCCGAGTTGACCGGGCTGCGGCGGGTCATCACTCTGGGCGCATAATCCAGGGGAAACCGATGATCCGTACTGCCTCCATGATCGCACTGGCGTGCGCGCTTGCCGCCGTGCCCGTTGCCGCCCAGGCGCAAAGCCCGGCGCCTTCGCCGGCCGCGACGGGCAAGTCAACCGTCGCGCAGGCCGACGCGTTCGTCGCCGAGGCCGAGCGGGTGATGGCCGCCGCGTCGGTCGATGCGCAGCGTGTCGCGTGGGTCAATGCCACCTTCATCACCGACGACACCGACGCGCTGGCGGCGAAGTCGGGCGCGGAGATGACCGATCTCGGCGTTAAATATGCGCTGGGTGCTGCGCGGTACGCGTCGCTGCCGGGGCTGTCGTCCGATACCCGGCGCAAGCTCGACCTGTTGCGCGGGGGGCTGACGCTGCCGGCACCGACGCGGCCGGGGGCGTCCGAGGCGCTGTCGACGCTGACCACGAAGATGTCGTCCTCGTACGGCAAGGGTATGGGGACGCTCGACGGCAAGCCGATCAACGGGTCGGATATCGAGGCGGCGATGGGCTCGGTGCGCGATCCCGCCAAGCTGACCGAGATGTCGACGAGCTGGAACGACAAGGTCGGCGCGCCGATGCGCGGCGACTACGCCAGGATGACGGCGATCTCGAACGAAGGCGCGCGCGAGCTCGGCTACAAGGACGTCGGCGCGCTGTGGCGCTCGGGATACGACATGACGCCGGAGCAGTTCGCCGCGCTGACCGACACGATCTGGAAGCAGGTCGAGCCGCTCTACATGGCGCTCCACACCTACACGCGCTGGAAGCTGAACGAGAAATACGGTGACGCGGTGCAGGCCAAGACCGGGCCGATCCGCAGCGACCTGCTCGGCAACATGTGGGCGCAGGAATGGGGCAATATCTACGACATCGTCGCGCCGAAGGGGGCGGGCGACGTCGGTTACGATACCGGCGAGCTGTTGAAGGCGAAGGGCTATGATCCGCTCAAGATGGTGAAGCAGGGCGAGGGCTTCTATTCGTCGCTCGGCTTCGCTCCGTTGCCGGAGACTTTCTGGACGCGGTCGCAGATCACCAAGCCGGCGGACCGCGACGTGATCTGTCACGCTTCGGCGTGGGATATCGACAACAAGGACGATATCCGGATCAAGATGTGCACGAAGGTCAATGCCGACGATTTCGTCACGATCCACCACGAGCTGGGCCACAACTACTACCAGCGCGCGTACAAGGCACAGCCGTTCCTGTACGCGAACGGCGCGAACGACGGCTTCCACGAGGCGATCGGCGATACCGTCGCGCTGTCGATCACACCCGATTACCTGGTGAGGATCGGCCTGCTCGATGCGGCGAAGGTGCCGAGCGCGGACAAGGATATCGGGCTGCTGCTGCGCCAGGCGATGGACAAGGTCGCGTTCCTGCCGTTCGGGTTGCTGATCGACAAATGGCGCTGGGGCGTGTTCTCGGGCCAGATCCCGGCGACCGGCTATCAGGCGGCGTGGGATGCGCTGCGGCTCCAGTATCAGGGGATCAAGCCGCCGGTCGCGCGCGACGAGACCAGGTTCGATGCGGGCGCGAAATACCATATTCCGGCGGCGGTGCCGTATACGCGGTATTTCCTGGCGCGGGTGTTGCAGTTCCAGTTCTACAAGGCGGCGTGCGACCAGTCGGGCTGGAAGGGGCCGCTGCATCGCTGCTCGTTCTACGGCAACAAGGCGGTCGGCTCGAAGCTGAACGCGATGCTGAGCATGGGGCAGTCGAGGCCCTGGCCGGACGCGTTGCAGGTATTCACCGGGAGCCGCGAGATGTCGGGCGCGGCACTGGTGGAGTATTTCGCGCCGTTGAAGGTTTGGCTTGATGTACAGAACAAGGGGAAGCCGGCTGGCTGGTGAGGAGGGCGTTGGCTTATCGCCAGCTGACGTTCGCTCACCAACTCCTAGTTCCCCCGCGGAGGCGGGGGCCCAGGGTTACGGGCGGTGTGCTGGGTTCTAGCTGGGCCCCCGCCTCTGCGGGGGAACGGGGTAGGCGGGCGCTGGCTTCACATCGTTTCACACCAGTTCACTCTGTTCCTCCCCGCCGAAAGCCGGGGCCCAATTGGAATGTCTCGAATAATGGCGAGCGGCGCTCAGTTAGCACCGTCTCCCAATTGGGCCCCGGCCTTCGCCGGGGTGGATTAGTAGCGGAGTGGAGCGGGTTGGGATGTAGTAGAGTAAACTAGATTAGGGCCACCGTTACTCCGGAATCATACCCTCGTCCGCGATCCCGGCCTCGAACGACTGCGACGAATCCGTTCCGTCCGCCTGATGCGCACCCTTGCCCTTGGGCTTCGGCGCTATTTTCGGGGTGCTGCCGCGAAGCGTCAGCAACGCTGCCGCCGCGCCGACCACCGCGATGCCGCCGGCGATTGCCGCCGCGCCCCATCTGCCGCCGACCTTTTCAGTCGCCTTGGCAACCGGCGACGCCACCGTCTTGCGCGTGGAAGAGGGCCGGGGTGCGCTCCGCTTCGTCGAGCGCGGCTTCGGTGCTGCCTTCGTAGCGATCTTCCGCGGAGTGGCGATACTGGCCTTCTCGGCGCTGCCTCCCTCTAGTGCGGTCTTGGCAGCGGCCGGCTTCCGGACCGCCACAGGCTTGACCGCCCTCGCCGGTTTCGGCGCTTCGGTGTTGACCGCCTCGGGCTTCGGCGCAGCGGGCTTCTGGGGCGCAGGCTTGGCTGGCGGAATCTTCACGGTCGACGCCTTGGCCGGAGCAGCCTTGGGCGCGCTGGTCTTGCGCGGTGCGCGGCGGCGCGTGACGGGCTTCTTGGCGTCCGTTTCGGGCGTGTCGGTGTCGGCCACGGCAATGCTCCCTGAAAGTGATTCCGGATGCGTAACGCATTACCGGCCGAACCGCTCCGTAATTAGCGCGAGCGCCTTACCGGAAGGGCGGCTCGTCGAACGCGCGCAGCTTGCGGCTGTGCAGCTTGGCGCCCTCCAGCCGGAGTTGCTCGCACGTTTCGATGCCGATCCGCAGATGCTCGCTGATCGCCCGCTCGTAGAAGCGGTTGGCTTGGCCGGGCAACTTCAGTTCGCCGTGGAGAGGCTTGTCCGAGACGCACAGCAACGTGCCGTAAGGGACGCGGAAGCGGTAGCCCTGTGCGGCGATCGTCGCCGACTCCATATCGATCCCGACCGCGCGGCTGAGCGAAAAGCGCAGCGCCGACTTCGAATAGCGGAGTTCCCAGTTGCGGTCGTCGGTGGTCACGATCGTGCCGGTGCGCAGGCGACGCTTGAGTTCCTCGCCCGACTGGCCCGAGACAATTTCGGCGGCCTTGGCCATCGCGACCTGGACTTCGGCGATCGCGGGGACGGGGATTTCAGGGGGAAGGACGTCGTCGAGGACATGGTCGTCGCGCAGATAGGCGTGGGCCAGCACGTAGTCGCCGATCCGCTGGCTGGGCCGCAAGCCGCCGCAATGGCCGATCATCAGCCATGCTTCAGGACGCAGCACGGCAAGATGGTCGCAGATCGTCTTTGCGTTCGACGGCCCGACGCCGATGTTGACCAGCGTGATGCCGGTGCGGTCGTCCGCCATCAGGTGGTAGGCGGGCATCTGGTGACGGCGCCACGCGCTGTCGGAGATGATCTTGTCGATGTCGTCGCCCGACGAGATCGTGATACCGCCCGCGCCCGACAGGCTCGTGAACCGCGACCCCTCACCGAGCTGTGTCCCCGCCCAGCGGACGAATTCGTCGACATAGCGGTGATAGTTGGTGAACAGCACGAAGCGCTGTGCATGCTCGGCCGGCGTGCCCATGTAGTGGCGCAGGCGGGCGAGGCTGAAATCGGTGCGCAAGCCGTCGAACAGCGCGAGCGGGCGCGTCTCGTCCTGGGCGATCCAGAGGCCGTCGGCGATCTCGTCGCCGATATAGGCGAGCTCGGTTGCCGGGAATTGACGCGCCAACTCGAGCGCCGAAACCTCATCGAGGCTCAAGGCATGGCCGGCATCGAGGACGTAGGGGAAGGGGATTTCCTGCCGGCCGGGCACTGCCTCGACGAAGACGTCGTAATCCTCGATCAACAGGGTCAGCTGCTCAGTCAGATAGTCGGCGAAGATCGCCGGTTTGGTGAC
>JAYVRZ010000253.1:0-2890 GCA_043775965.1 Sphingomonas sp. | reverse complement strand
ATCTGTCGCACCGGCATCGACCAGGAGGGGGCTACCCCTTGCGCCGCGCCATGAACGCCAGGCGCTCGAACAGCATGACGTCCTGCTCGTTCTTGAGGAGGGCGCCATGCAACGGCGGAATCGCCTTGGTCGGGTCGCGGTTCTGGAGCACGTCGAGCGGCATGTCCTCGTGGAGCAACAGCTTCAGCCAGTCGAGCAACTCGCTGGTCGAGGGCTTCTTCTTCAGGGCGGGCACGTCGCGGACGTCGTAGAACAGGTCCATCGCCTTGCTGACCAGGATCTTCTGGATGCCGGGGAAATGGACGTCGACGATCGCCTGCATCGTGCCGCGGTCGGGGAACTTGATATAGTGGAAGAAGCAGCGGCGGAGGAACGCGTCGGGCAGTTCCTTCTCGTTGTTGCTCGTGATGATGACGATCGGGCGCTCGACCGCGCGGACGGTTTCCTTTGTTTCGTAGACGTGGAATTCCATCCGATCGAGTTCCTGCAACAGGTCGTTGGGGAACTCGATATCGGCCTTGTCGATCTCGTCGATCAGCAGGACCGGGGGTGCGGGCTGGGTGAACGCCTCCCACAATTTGCCCTTGCGGATATAGTTGCCGATGTCGTGGACGCGCGCATCGCCGAGCTGGCCGTCGCGCAGGCGGGCGACCGCGTCATACTCGTACAGGCCCTGCTGCGCCTTGGTGGTCGACTTGATGTTCCACTCGATCAGCGGCGCGCCGAGCGCCTTGGCGATCTCGTAGGCGAGCACGGTCTTGCCGGTGCCGGGCTCGCCCTTGATCAGCAGCGGGCGGCGCAGCGTGACGGCGGCGTTGACCGCGACCTTCAGGTCGTCGGTCGCGACGTAGCTCAGGGTGCCCTCGAAGCGCTTCATGCGATGTCCCGTCCGGTTCTGAATACCGGGTACGGATAGAGGGAATGCGCAGGGGTGCGCAAGCGGTTGGAAAGTGCAGGCGGTCTAAAGGTCGCCCCGGGCGCTCGCGCGGGCCTCGAGCAGCGACCACAGGCCGCGGTGCTGGGCGAACAGCTGTTGCGCACCGAACAGGATCGCGCGTTCGCAGCCGGGCTTCGCGCCGAGCGAGGCGATCGCGGCCGCGGTTTCGGCCTCGGGTGGGAAGGTCGTCGGCGGCGCGATGACGCCGAACCGCTCGGCCGCGGCGTCGAGCACGCGGCGGATTGCGCTCCAGTCCAGGACCAACGCCGCGGCCGCCCCGGTCGCACAGCCGGTCCGCTCGGAGCGGGCCAGCATTTCGAGCGCGTGGCGTTCACCGACCAGCGCGGATTCGCTCTCGGCCTGACCGGGCGTCGAGGGCAGGGGACCGACCGCGGCGGTGAGTTGCGCGAGATACGCGCGCTCTCCGGCGAAGCCGATCGTTGCGCCGGCCAGCCACGCACGTGCATCCGCCTGCACGCCGTGCGCAAGGACGTCCGCGATCATGCCGGGGTGGTGGCCGTGGACGGCGCACAGTGCATGGACGGCGTCGGAGAGATTGCGCTGCGCCGGGCCGCCCGCGGTCAGGCGGCGCAAATGCGGGTGCGCTGCGCTGCCGTCGGCGTTACCCAGCCGGACGAGCGCGTCCCATGCGCTTGGCGGCTCGGCGAGTGTTGCCCCGTTGGAAATCATCATACCCCGGACGTCATGCAGCGCGGCAAGTCTCACGCCGCCCGTCCTTCTCCCGCATTTTCCTTATACGAACCGCGTAAAGACGTGGTTATCGCGAAATTAATTATCGTATGATGACGCGTTTGAGCGGCTGTCGCGGTCTTCGCGCGCATTTCCCGTCTATTGCGGCCTTTACGTCGCCGCGTGCCATGGCGATAACGCGCCGCGTCGCGCGCCAGTCGTCGGCTCGGCGATCCCACGGAGACTACAGGATGCGAACATGGTTGCTCGGGCTTGCACTTGCTTCGGTCGGAACCGCCGCGATGGCCGCTGACCAGGTCACGCCGCCGGCGGTTGCTCCCGCTGCGCCGGTGAAGCCGGTCGAGGCCGCCAAGCCTGGCGACCTGACGATGGCGCGCGTGTTCGGCAACCCGGACCTGTCGGGCTCGCAGCCTAAAGCGGTCCGCCTGTCGCCCGACGGGACGTTGCTGACATCGCTGCGCAATCGCGACGACGAGAAGGAGCGTTTCGATCTCTGGGCGGTCGATACCGCGACCGGGCAGGCGCGCATGCTGGTCGATTCCAAGACGGTCGGCAGCGGCGCCGAATTGACCGAAGCCGAAAAGATGCAGCGCGAGCGCGCGCGGATCGGCGGGCAGAAGGGCATCGTCGCCTATGACTGGGCTCCCGACGGCAAGTCGATCCTCGTCCCGCTCGACGGCGACCTGTATCTTGCCGGGCTCGACGGCAAGGTCACGCGCCTCACCAACACGCCGGGTGGTGAACTCAACCCGGTGGTCAGCCCGCGGGGTAGCTTCGTGTCGTTCGTCCGCGACCAGAACGTCTTCGTCCAGCCGTTGAACGGCGGCGCCGCGCGGGCCGTGACGACCGGCGGCGGCGGCACGGTGCATTTCGGCGAGGCGGAGTTCGTCGCGCAGGAGGAAATGGATCGCCGCACCGGCTATTGGTGGTCGCCCGACGAGCGCTATGTCGCGGTCGAACGGTTCGACGAGGCGCCCGTCCACACCGCCACGCGCGCGTCGATCGGTGCGACGGGTACCAAGGTGTACGAACAACGGTACCCGGCGGCAGGCACGCCCAACGTCCTGGTCGACCTTTATATCATGAAGCCCGACGGCTCGGGGCAGGTGAAGGTCGACCTCGGCCTCAACCCCGACATCTATCTCGCGCGCGTCGACTGGACGCCCGATGGCCGGATGCTGCTCGTCCAGCGCGAGAGCCGCGACCAGAAGCTGCTCGAGATGCTCCGCGTCGATCCGGCCA
>JAYVRZ010000252.1:0-9208 GCA_043775965.1 Sphingomonas sp. | reverse complement strand
CGCCAGGCCGGTGCGGTTGCCGACACGGAAGATGTGCGTATCGACCGCGAACGTCTCCGCGCCGAACGCGACGTTCATCACGACGTTGGCGGTCTTGCGGCCGACCCCAGGCAGGCGTTCGAGCGATTCGCGATCGGCGGGCACCTCGCCGCCGAAATCGTCGATCAGCATCTGCGACAGCGCGATGACGTTCTTGGCCTTGGTGTTGAACAGGCCGATCGTCCTGATGTGGCGCTTCAGGTCGTCGAGCCCGAGCGCGATCATCTTCGCAGGCGTATCGACGTCGCGGAACAGCGCGCGCGTGGCCTTGTTCACGCCGACGTCGGTGGCCTGCGCCGACAGCGCGACCGCTACGACGAGGGTGTAGGGATTGACGAATTCCAGCTCGGTCTCGGGGTGAGGATCGGCCTCGGCGAGACGCGCGTAGAATGCGACGACGTCTGCCTTCTTCACAGCCCCAGCACGTCGCCCATCCGGTAGCGGCCGGCGGGCTGGCCCGCGAGCCAGATCGCCGCGCGGACCGCCCCGCGCGCGAAGATCGAGCGGTCGTCGCCGCGGTGGTTCAGCTCGATCCGCTCGCCTTCGCCCGCGAAGATCACGCTGTGGTCGCCGATCACCGATCCGCCGCGGAGCGACGCGAAGCCGATCGTGCCCTCGGTCCGCGCGCCGACCAGCCCGGCGCGGCTGTCGACGCGCAGCTCGCCGAGCGACGATCCGCGGCCCTTCGCGGCGGCGTCCCCGAGCAACAGCGCGGTGCCGGACGGCGCGTCGACCTTGTGCTGGTGGTGCATCTCGACGATCTCGACGTCCCAGTCGGGGCCCAGTCGCGCCGCGGCGTCGCGGACGAGGATGCCGAGCAACGTGACGCCGAGCGAGGTGTTGCCGGTCTGCAGGATGGCGATGTCGGCGGCGGCGTCGTCGATCATCGACTGGTGCTGCGGCGACAGGCCGGTGGTGCCGATGACGATCGCGGTCCCGGCGGCGCGCGCGGCGGCGAGATGCGCCTCGACGGCGGAGGCGGTGGAGAAGTCGACCAGCACGTCGGCGATCCGGGCGAGCGGTGCGGGATCCTCGCGCGCGTCGACCCCGCCGGCGAGCGATGCGCCCGCGGCTTCGATCGCGTCGGCGATCGCGCGGCCCATGCGTCCGGCGCTGCCGTAGATGCCGATCGAGGTGATGCCGGTGGCGACCGGGGTGGTGTGGGGCGCGAGCGTCTGCATGACTGCGCTTTGCACCAAGCGCGGGTTTGGGGACAGGGAAGAACCGTCCGATCGCGCAAATTCTTCGCCGTTTCCGGTCTAGGCGGCTGCGATCAGGGTCCGGACGAGGTCGAGGTCGGCGGGCTTGTCGACATCGACCGCCGCCAGCCCGAACGGGGTCGAGACCGCGGCGGCGTTCAGGCCGGCGAGGCGGCCCAGATGCGCGAGCGCCGCGACCAGCGTCAGCCGACCCGACATGTAGCGGACCAGCGTGCCGATGCCGAGCCGGCGGACGATCCGCCAGGGCCGCTTGCGATCCGCCTCGACCTGCGCCCACAGGTCGAGCGCGGCGACCGAGCGCGGCGTGGCGAAGTGGAACAGGTTGCACCCCGACCACGCGCCGTCGGCAAAGCGCAGATAGGTCCGGCGGGTACCCGGCGCGGCGGCTTCGATCACGTCCCGGCGGGCGAGCAGCGCAGCGACGTCGGCCTCTCGTGGTGCATCGGCGAGAAAGCGCGTGATCCATTCGGGTCGGAGCAGCGCATGGTCCGCGGTGGTGACCAGCAGCGGCGTGCCGAGCGCCTCGATGCCTTCGCGCACGCTGAGACTCGGCCCGGCGGCGGCATCGAGGACCGTCAGGCCGAGTGCCGCGGCTTCGGCCCTAACCGCATCGTCGGAAACCGAGACGGCGATCCGCGTCGCGCCCGCATCCCCGAGCGATCGCGCGACGCGGGCGAGCAAGGTCTGCCCGTCGAGCAGGATCAACGCCTTGTGCGACACGCCCGCATAGGCCGCGACCGGATCGACGCCGCCGCGCGAGCCCGCGAGGATGAGCGCGGAGAAACCCTCGCTCATGCCGGTTCGGCCTTCTCGTTCGCGCGCGCGCGCCAGACCCGCCAGAACACGCCGGGGGCGGCGAGGACGGGATGCTTTTCGCGCCACGGAGTGAGGGGCACGGGGATCCCGGTGTGACGCTCGACCTTCCATGCACCGTACCGCGCAGCACCCTCAAAGGTGAAGGCCGCGCGGACGAGGCGGACGATGTTGATCGGCTTCCCAGCGCGGCGGCGACGGCGCCATGCGCGGAGCAATGCGGCCCGACGGGCAGGCGGCAGCACCGGCTCGAGCATGCCCGCCATGTCGGAGAAAGCGGTGCCATCGGCGGCCCAGGCGAGCGGTAGGAGCGCGTCGTAGCGACCCGGATCGAAGCCGAGGATCTGCCCTTCGCGCCCCTTGCGCTCGACCCGCAGTTCGGCGGCATAGGTCTGGCGGAACAGCGCCCGCCAATAGTCGTCGGCGGTCCCGCGTTCGGGGCCCAGCGCCGCGGCAAATCGCGCGGCCGACTTTGCCGCGTCGCCGATCGCCGAGACGACCGCTTCCGTGGTCGCCGCGTCACGGGCCCAGACCAGCGCGGACGGCTGGACGAACCGCGTCCAGATGGTGGTGTCGAGCGTGCGGGCGGCGGCGGCCTTCGCAAAGGTCGCGAGCCGCATCGTCGCGATCTTCGCGCGCAGCCGCTCGCCGTGCAGCCGCTCGCCGTGCAGATCGAACTCGCGGTAGCTGACGGTCGGCCAGATCCCGCGTTCCGGCGGCCCGGCGGTCAGCACGTAGAAGTCGAGCACGCCCTCGGTCGCGCCGGTGCGCAGGTTCGATCCGTAGAACAGCACCGCGACGACGTCATCCGGTGCGGCGAGCAGCGCCGCCACGTCGCGGACCGCGGGAATCGTCGACGCGCGCAACTGGCGGCGTACGACGTCGTCGAGCGTCGTCACGGTACGACGAAACGGATCGACTTGCCTTCGCGCACGATCAGGTCGCCGCCCGGATAGACTTCGCCGTCGAGGATGAAGCCCGACTCCATCGACAGGTCGAGCGAGGGGGCGTCGATCCGGTGATACCCGGCGCGCTCGAGCCAGGCGGCGGGCGACCCCGCGACGATCAACGGCGTGGCTGCGGCCAGCCAGCGCGGCGGCGCGTCGACGACCAGGGTCTTCAGTCCTGCGCGGGGCACGCCGAACGGGCGGATCCCGACCGGCATCCGCTTCAACGTCGAGGCGAGCATCAGGTAGCGCGCACGGTCGGTGTTCGTGTTGGCGCCGGGCGCGTGCACGCCGGTGGCGTCGCCGCCCTCGAAGCGGACCCGCATCCGGGTGCCGGCGCGCCACGCGCTGTTCGCGCCGCCGAACAGCGTCTGGAGGATCGCCCAGCACAGCGCCAGGCCGACCGCGACGCCGTTGAACGCGCCCGCGCGGTGCGTCCGCTGGGCGAGTGCGGTCGCCTGCACGAACGCGCCCGCGCCGAACAGGAAGCCGTGCAGCCGCGTGCCATTGTCCTTGCGGATGATCTCGATCGGGCTGCGGGTCTTGACGTTGCCGTCGCGGGCGGCAGTCAGCGCCTGGTCGAGCGTCCAGTGATCGGGAATGCCGAGATCGAGGGCGAGCGCGTTGGTCTTGCCCGACGGCACGATCGCCACGCGGGGAGCGGCGCCCGTCCAGACGCGCGCCGCCGCGGTCATCACGTCGCGGATCGTCCCGTCGCCACCGTCGATCACCAGCAGTTCGATTCCGTGCCGCGCGAAATCGGTCAGCACTTCGGCCAGCTCGGCCTGCGTACGCGGCGTGACGGCCAGCACGGTGCCCGACAGGAACGGCTTGGTCGCCTCGACGCTGCTGCGGTTGCGGTGGCTCTTGGGATTGCAGATGATCCCGGTCCGGATCCGCGCCGCCGCGTCGCGCGGGCTCACCCCGTTCCGCTCGCCAGCCCGCTCGGGCGCGCCCGCGTCCGTCACGGAGTCGGGCAGCCAGGCGCCCGGCGACAACGCCGGCGGCACGAGGGAGGGCCCGCTAAAGGCTTGGAACTTGGAAACAGCATCGGCCACAATATAAACTACCCGTCACGGCACGTTACCGCTACAAATTTATGTCAGGGAGATTTCAGCTCCGCGTCATTCGCGGTCGGTTCACCCTATCGGCGGTATCGCATCTTCATCCGCACCACCGTTCCCGATGCCGGAAGCGCGGTACGGACCGCTTCGAACGACGGCAGGCCGATCGAAGTCGGCGCATCGTTGGAGAAGCCGAAGCCCTCCTTCGGCATGAACAATGTCCGGTTGAAATCGTGATCGCTGTTCTCGTCGTGATATTGCGCGATCGCGTAATAGCCGGGCTTCAGCCAGAAACAGGCGCGCGGGCTGGCGGCGGAAACGCGCGCGCGCACCAGCTTGCCGCCTTTCGACAGGAATCGCTTCTTGTCGTCCGGATACACCGTGAAGGCGACCTCGCCGACCGCGTTGTGCATCGTCGTCGCCTCGACGACCAGCTTGGCGCTGCCGTTGCCGGGCGTGCCCTCGCAGGCCTCGGCGCGCGCCTGGACGGGCGCGACTACACCGACGAGCGCTGCCGCCCCCAGGATTAGTGCATGTTTCATCAGCGGATAAAGACCCGTAAAAGTGGCGATAGCGGGGCGCCGCGATGACAGCGGCCACGTGAATGGCGCCTTTATCGCCTGCGACGCCCGGTTCGGCGCATGCGCGGCCCCGGGGTGCGTACCAGGCTCAGGCCCGAGTTCAGGCCCAAGTTCAGGCCCAAGTTCAAGCTGGGCGCGGCCGGGTCATCCGGGCAGCGGCAAAGCCGAGCAGGATCGCGACCGCGACCGATCCGACCGCGACCGCGGCGGCAACCCCGGTCGAATCATAGGTCGGCATCAGCGCGAATGCCGTGATGAACAGCAGCACCACGCCCACCGCGCGGATCGCGAACACCGTGCCCGCGCGGTGCAGCGCGGTCATCACCGTGTCGAGGCTGACCGTGGCGAGGTCGAAACACCCGGCCGCGGCCAGCCACAACAGGACGGGGTAGGCGTGGCCGAACGACTTGCCGCCGACCAGCTTCAGGATCGGTTCGCCGACCAGCGCGACGATCGCCAGGATGACGAGCGCGGCCGCGGTGCTCGCCAGCATCGTCCGCATCAGGATCCGACGCAGCCGCGCGGGCTCTGCGGTGCGGACCGCGCGGACGATCTCGGGAAAGGCCGCGCGCGACATCATCTGCGACAGCTTGGCCAGCGCCTGGGCAAGCTGCGTCGCGAGCCGGAACGCGCCCGCCGCCGCCGGGCCGATCGATGCGCCGACCAGCAGCAGCGGGATCTGCTTGCTCGACAGGCCGAGCGTGGCGCTGGCGTTGGTGCTCAGAGAAAAGCGGACGATGCCCGGATTCTCGTCACGGATTTGCGCCCAGCTGCCGCGCCCTCCGGCGAGCAGGCGCAGGTCGCCGCTTTTCGCGACCATGATCCAATAGGTCGCGGCGGTGACGATCTCGGCGACCGCCCAGGCGAGCATGAACCCGCGGATGGTCGGCTCGAACAGGATCGCCGCCCCCGCACCGACGAAGCGCATGATCGGCGTCATGCTGTCGGCAAGCGCGGACAGCGAAAATTTGTCGCGCAGGCGGAGGATGCCGAGCGGGGTCGAGCGGATCGTGACGAGCTGGACCACCGCGAACATCAGCGTGTCGCGCATCAGGTCGGGCGGGATGCCGAATCCGTCGCTCCAGGCGTACAGGATCCCGACGCTCAGCACCGCGCCGACCAGCGCGCTCGACAGATCGAGGATCGCCGACAGCCGAAGCAGCCGCGCGAGCCGGGGCGTATCGCCGTGCTGCATCGGATCGACGCCGTATTGGACGATGATCTGCCACGTCTGGAAGCCGACGAACGTCGCGAGCGCCTGCGCCGCGCCCGAGATCAGCGCGAACCGGCCGAAATCGACCACGCCCAAGGTGCGCGTCGCGAAACCGAGATAGAAGAGCGACAGGATCGCGAGCACGCTGCGACTGGCGAGCAGCCAGCCGAGGTTGCGCGCCGCCGCCCGGAAGATCCCGGACGCGCCGGTACGTGCCGGCGAAGGCGCCTCCGAAGACGGCAGAGCCAGGGCCGGGGCCGGGGTCGGGGGAGGAGCGGGGTCCTGAACCATCTGGATGCGCCCGTATAACGCGGCGACCTAGGCGGCAAGTCCGCGGTGTCGGGTGCCGCGCAGGTGACAAACCGACGGGCGGCTTCTAGACCCCGCGCGATCGGGCGGCAGCGCTGCGTCACGCGAAGGATCGTTCGTCATCTGCGGAATTGCCGGCCTGTACGCGCGTGGTGGCGGCGCGGTTTCCGACCGGCTGGTCGTCGCGCAGTGCGACGCGATCCTCCACCGCGGCCCCGACGATCAGGGCGTGATGACCGACGGCGATTTCGGCTTCGGGATGCGCCGCCTCAGCATCATCGACATCGCCGGCGGCCACCAGCCGTTCCACTCGCCCGATCACCGCTACGCGCTTGTCTTCAATGGCGAAATCTACAATTTTCGTGCGCTGAGGCGTGAACTCGAAACGCTCGGCCGGGTGTTCGCCAGCGCCGGCGATACCGAGGTGATCCTGGCCGGTTACGAACATTGGGGCGACGATGTCTGGGCCAGGCTCGACGGCATGTTCGCGGTCGCGGTGTGGGATACGCACGCCAGGCGCCTCACGCTGGCGCGCGATCCGATCGGTATAAAACCGTTATATTACACCGACCAGGCCGCCGGTTTCGCGTTCGGATCCGAGCTGAAGACGCTCACCCTGTTGCCGGGCATGGCGTTCGACGTCGACCGGCGGGCGCTCCACGATTATTTCAGTTTCGGCCATGTCCGCATGCCGCGCTCGATCTACACGCAGGTCCGCACGCTGCCGCCGGGCCACGTGATGACGATCGAGGCGAGCGGCACGCCGACGATGCGCGCCTATTGGTCGCCCGCCTATCGCCCCGCCGAGCCGGTGTCGGATGCGCAATGGGTCGAGCGGTTCCGCGACGAATGGCTCGACACGATCGCCGGGCAGATGGTCGCGGACGTCGATGTCGGCGCGTTCCTGTCGGGCGGCGTCGATTCGTCCGCGGTGGTCGCGGCGATGGCGCGGGTGTCGGATCGCCCGGTGCGGACGTTCACGATAGGCTTCCCCGACCCGCGCTTCGACGAATCGCCGCATGCCGAGGCGATCGCGCGGCACCTCGGCTGCAACCACGTCACGCGCACGCTGGAGCTGGCCGAGGCGCAGGCGATGCTGCCCGAGGTCCAGCATTGCTATGACGAGCCGTTCGCCGATCCGTCCGCCGTGCCGACCTGGTACGTCAGCCAGATCGCCGCGCAGGAGGTCAAGGTCGCGCTGTCGGGCGATGGCGGCGACGAGCTGTTCTTCGGCTACAAGCGCCATGCGACCGAACGGCGGATCGGCGCGCTGCCGGCCCCCTTGCGCAAGCTCGCGCGGGCGCTGGACGCGGTGCCGACTTTACCGTCGCGGCACGCGAACGCGGTGTTGCAGCGGTGGCGGAAGACTACCGGCAGCGCCGCGCTCCCGAACGGCGTCGCGCGATTCTTCGCCAAGACGCAGATCACCAACGCGGCCTTCCGGCGCGAGATATTCTCCGCCGAGTTCATCGCCGAGGAGGAAGGCGGGGTCGCCGCGCTGGTCGCGGAATATTTCCCCGATGCCGACGCGATCTCGACCGACACGCTCGAACAGTTCGGGCTCGCCGACCTCGCGCTCAACCTGCCCGGCGCGATGCTCACCAAGGTCGACCGCGCGAGCATGGCGCATTCGCTCGAGGTGCGCGTGCCGATGCTGGGGCAGGGGATGGTCGACCTCGCTTTGTCGATGCCCGCCGACATGAAGCTGAAGGGGCGGGTGGGCAAGCACGTCATCCGCCAGGCGATCGCGCCGTGGCTCCCCGACAATATCCTCGACCGCCGCAAGCAGGGGTTCCAGATGCCGCTCGCCGCCTGGTTTGCGGGCGACTTCGGCGCGTATGCAGAGCAGCTCTGGCGCGACAGCGGCGTGCGCGAACAGGGCATCTGGCGCGCCGGCGCGGTCGACATGGTGTTCGCCGACCACCGCGCGGGGAAGCGCGATTACAGCCGGTTCCTGTACGCGCTGGCGATCTACTGCCTGTGGTGGATCGGCCGGCCGAAGGCGTTGCGCATCTCCTGATCCTCTCCCGCCAGGGGGAGGTGGCTGGCGCATGCCAGGCGGAGGGGGAGGGGAGGGGAGGGAAACCTCCGTTTCGTGTCCTCCCCCTCCGTCACCTGCGGTGCCACCTCCCCCTTGCGGGGGAGGATTAGCGGGAGGGCTTTACGCCAGCCAGCTCACCAAAGTCTCACCCCGGGCCTTGCGCATCATCGCCTGCACCAGCCGCACCAGATGCACCACCAGCGAGATCGCGGTCCACGCCGCCACGCCGATGATCCCCCAGTCCGGTCGCGTCACCAGCAACCCCGCGAACAGGATCACCATGTTCGGGTTCCGCCGCGCGGTGATCAGCCGGAACCAGCTGTCGAACCGCTCCCACACATGGATATGCATCCCGAACCGGACGATGAACGCGCCCTCGATCAGCCGCTGCGCGACATAGCCGAACAGCATCGTCCCGATCACCGCCCAGAACATCGTGTCGCCGAGCGGTCGCCCGTACGGCGCACAGCCCGCCGCCCAAGCCCACCACCAGAATGGCGGGTGGACCAGATCCACCCCGTGATCCCACGCATTGCCTAGCTTCGACGAGGTGATCGTGCACCGCGCCAGCTTCCCGTCGACGGTGTCGAGCACCATGAAGAACAGCCCCGTCGCGAGCCCGGTCCAGAACCAGCCGTACCAGAACGCGACCGTCGCGACGATGCACAGCAATGATCCGAGCGCGGTCACCTGGTTCGGCGTGATCCCGGCGCGCGCGCAGACCCGCGTGATCGCCAGCGCCCATTCGGGCCACAGATACTTGGTTAGCAGGTCGGTGACGCCCTTGTACGCGCCGACATAGCTCGCGCGTTCGATCGCCGGCACCGCGGCGGGGGTCAGCAATTCGGCGAACGGCCGTTCGCGCTTGCGCAGCGCCTCGTTGAGGATGCCGTCCTCGGCCTCGGCCGCGATCACCGTCAGCCCGGTCACCAGCGGCGCCTCGCCGAGCATCGCGGCGGTCATCCGCGCGCATTCGTCGGC
>JAYVRZ010000251.1:0-8179 GCA_043775965.1 Sphingomonas sp. | reverse complement strand
CATCTACGTGGATGCGAGCGACCGGTTCCGTTTCACGTTCGCGGTAACCAACGTCCTCAACCGTGTCGGTCAGAAGTACAATGGGATCATCATTCCCTCGAGCTACAGCGATTTGATCGGTCGCCGGTTCGCCGTGAGTGTCGCCGGTAAGTTCTGATCGACGAACACCCGGTAAATGAAAGGCCGCCCGAGCAATCGGGCGGCCTGTTTTTGTCTGGGCGCTAGTGCGGTGAAGTCCTACCGTTCCAGACACATTGCGATGCCCATGCCGCCGCCGATGCACAAAGTGGCAAGTCCCTTCTTCGCATCGCGCTTTTGCATTTCGTAGATCAGCGTCGTCAGGACGCGCGCGCCGCTGGCGCCGATCGGGTGGCCGATCGCGATCGCGCCGCCGTTGACGTTGACCTTCGATGCGTCCCAGCCGAGCTCCTTGCCGACCGACAGCGCCTGCGCGGCGAAGGCCTCGTTGGCCTCGATCAGGTCGAGGTCGGCGAGCGTCCAGCCGGCCTTCTCCAGCGCGCGTTTGGTGGCGGGGACGGGGCCGATGCCCATGATCGAGGGGTCGACGCCGGCCGACGCCCAGCTCTTGATCGTCGCGAGTATGGTCGAGCCGCGGCGCTCCGCCTCGTCGCGGCGCATCATCACGAGCGCGGCGGCGCCGTCGTTGAGGCCGCTGGCGTTGGCGGCGGTGACGGTGCCGTCCTTCTTGAACGCGGGCTTCACGCCCGAGACGCTCTCGATCGTCGCGCCGGCGCGGATGTATTCGTCGTCGGCGACGACGGTGTCGCACTTGCGGCCCTTGATCGTGACGGGGGCGATCTCGTCCTTGAACCGCCCTGAGCCGCGCGCCGCCTCGGCCTTGTTCTGCGAGGCGACCGAAAAGGCGTCCTGTTCGCCGCGCGTGACCTGGTATTGCTCGGCGAGGTTCTCGGCGGTGATGCCCATGTGATAGCCGTTGAACACGTCGGTCAACCCGTCGCTGACCATCGTGTCGACGAGGCTGAGATTGCCCATCTTCTGCCCGCCGCGGATCGATTGCGCGTGCGCGGAAAGCGACATCGATTCCTGGCCTCCCGCGACGACGATGGTCGCGTCGCCGGTCTGGATCGCCTGGGCTGCGAGTGCGACGGCGCGGAGGCCCGAGCCGCAAACCTGGTTGACGCCCCAGGCGGGGATTTCCTTGGGGACACCGGCGGCCATCGATGCCTGGCGCGCGGGGTTCTGGCCCTGTGCGGCGGTCAGGACCTGGCCGAGGATGACTTCGGAGACGTCTTCGCCGGCGACGCCTGCCTGTTCGAGCGCGGCTTCGATCGCGATGCGGCCGAGTTCGTGCGCCGGCGTAGCGGCGAATGCGCCGAGGAAGCTGCCGACCGGCGTGCGCTTGGCGGCGGTGATGACGACGTCGCCGGGAAGCGCGCCGGTGGTGCTGGTGGTGCTGGTGTCGGTCATGGCAGGATCCTCGTTGTCTGGATCCCATGTAGGTCACTCGAGTGCGGCGATCCAGTTGGCGAGCGGTTCCCAGAGTTGCGCGCGCGCGCGCCCACCGACGATCATGCCGACATGGCCCGCGGCGAGATCGCGGCGGTCGGCCAGGCCGATCGCGGTGGCGGCGGGGACGATCCGGTCGCTCAGCGAGACGAACTCGACCGTTGGGCAGGCGAGCGCGAACGGATCCACCGCGATGCCGGCGACGTGCCACTGCCCTGTCCCCGGCAGGTCGTTCGCTATGCAGCCTTCGAACAGCGACGCCGCGGCCGCATAGGGGAGGGGGGCGCCACCGTTCGCCCAATCCTCGAGCCGGACGAAGGCCCGCGCTTGCTCGCTGTCGCCCCCGCTATCGGCCGCGAGGTTCGAGAATGCCTCGTACTTGGCGATCGTCCGCGCGGGATCGAGCTGCCAGAAGCCGGCCTGCAGGACCTCCATCGGAAGCAGGCCGAGCACCGCGGCCGCAGGCTTCACGGCGGCCCAGGTGGAGGCGAGTGCCGACCGGCCTTCGCCGTAGCCCGTAAAATGCCAGGGAGCGGCGATCGCAGCGACTCCTGCAGCGGGGGTGACGGCTGCGGCGCCCAAGGCGAGCGTACCGCCAAGACAATAGCCGACCAGCACCGGCGGCTCGTCGAACGTCTGGAGCAGCGGCACGAGCAATCGCTCGACATGCGCGGCCAGATCGAGGTCGCGGTCTTCGGGGCCGGGCGATCCCCAATCGACCAGCCATGCATGAAAGCCCTGCGCGGCGATCCACCGCATCAGCGAAGTTTCTGCGGAATGATCGAGGATATCCGGCGGGTTTATCAGCGATGGGACGAACACGACGGGGCGCCCGTCGCCGCCATAATCGCGCATCGAGACGCGCCCGACTCGGTGGATTGCGGGCATCGGTTCGGCGCGCCGATCTCGCGGAGCAGCCTGATAGGCGCGAAGCCCGGCTAGTGCGCGGGCCATCCGTTCGGGCGATGCTGCGGTTTCGCTGCGCAGCATGCGGAGGAACAAGGGTAAGGGCCGCGGTCCGTGTTGCGGTGCGTCATCAAAGTCTGTAGCCTCCGTTTCAAACATAAGACGGGGGATCCATGAAGAAGCAACCGGCGGCCGACGGAATCGTCATCATCAAGAAGTACGCCAACAGGCGACTCTACAATACCGAGACCTCATCCTACATCACGCTCGATCATCTGGCGACGATGACTCGTGAGGGGCGTGACTTCAAGGTCGTCGATGCGAAGACCGACGAGGACATCACGCACAACGTCCTGACACAGATCATCATGGAGGAGGAGAGCCGCGGCGAGACGATGCTGCCGGTGAATTTCCTCCGCCAGCTGATCTCGATGTACGGCGATTCGATGCAAACGATGGTGCCCGGCTACCTCGAGGCGTCGATGGACAGCTTCCGCCGCAACCACGATCAGTTCAAGTCCGCGGTCGAAGGCGCGTTCGCCAACTCGCCGTTCGCCGATATCGCCAAGCGCAACCTGGCAATGTTCGACGTCGCGGCGCAGGCGCTGAAGCCCGGCGCCGCGCCCGCATCGGCACCCCCCGCCAGCAAGGACGACGAGATAGCGGCGTTGCGCAGCGAACTCACCAAGTTGCAGGAAAAGGTCGAGAAGCTCGGCTGACCGATGGCGCCGATATTGTGGAGCGCGAGCGGCGGGCTGGCCGCGCTCGCCGTCGTGGCGGGTCTCGGCGAGCGTCGCCGACGACGGCGGCACGATCCCGATGCGGTCGGCTGGGTCGACTGGCCGACGGTCCAGATGCTGGCGTTGATCGCGCTCGCCGTGACGGTCGGGCTGGCGTTCAAGTCCTGAAAGCGCGGTCGTTCCGCAGATAGACGACGGTATGCCAGCGGGTCCGTGACGTCCGGAAAACCGGGCGATAGTCGCGCGCCAGCGTCGCCTTGACCGCGCGCAGGCTGCCCGGATTCCAGATCGACAGGCGGCGGTCCGACGTCACGATGACCGGCGGACGCCTGGCGAGAATGCGGCGCACCTCGGCGGCTTCGTCGATCCCGGTCGCGCCCTTCTCGGTGGCATAGGCGAGCATGTTGGGGAACGCGTAGGGCGTCGGCACGCACGCATGCGCGAGGTGATAGGTCATCGTGTCGCCGATAAAGACGTACGGGCATTCGGTGCCGCTGTTCGCCTCGACGATCTGCGCCACGCGGTAAGCACCCGGCGAGTCGTTCGGGTCGATCGAATATCCGACGACGAGGATGATGATCGGCACGGCCAGGGCGAACCCCAGCAGCCGCGCCGATCGACCGAGCGCGGGGGCGGACAGGATCGCGAGCGGGGCAACCAGGGGCAGCGAATAATGATCGAAGAAGGTGCCGATCGCGAAGAACCCGGCGAGCGCGAACGCAAGCCAGACATAGCCGAGGGTTACAGTCTGCGCAGCGACATCGCCGCGCGCGCTTGATCGTGGCCGTGCCCGCCATGTCAGGGCAGCGGCGAGCAGCATCGGCGAGAGTTGCGCGAAGATACCGAGCAGGCGCATCGCGAGTTGTCCGGCCGGATAGCCGCGCCGAAGCGTGATCGAGGCGAAATTGGCGAACCAGAACGCGTCGAACGCGGCCGGACCCTTGGCGAAATACCAGCCGATCGCGGCGATGGTCGGTGCCAGCCCCATCAACACCCAGATCGCCGCAGCTGCGAACTGCGTCGCCCACGACGCCCGCGCCTTGTGCAGGTACCAGACATGCGCGAGACCGAAGAAGGCGCCTTCGAACATCGGCGTGTATTTGAGCTGGATCGCGATCCCTGCCAGCAGGCACGCCGCGATGCCGCCGGCGACGATCGCGCCGACGCGACCCGCCGCGGCTTTCGCGGGCAGCTGCAGCGTCAGCAACGCGGCGATCGCCATCGGCAGGTTGTAGAAGACCGGCGACTGGCCGCCACCGCCACCGACCAGCGAAATGCCGAGCAGATAGAGCGCCCCGGCCGCCAGGCCGCCGCGATCGTTCGCGCCGATCGTCTTCGCCGCGCGGCCGACGACCACCGCGGTGGCCCAGGCGCACGCAGTCGCGACGAGCTGATAGGCGAGGATCCCGTTACCGGGCAGCATGCGGATGCCGGCGAACAGGACGAACAGCCCGAGCGGCTTGCGATCCCATATGTCGATGAACGGCACCGCGCCGCGCAGCATCAGGTCGCCGCCGAGCAGGTAATATTGCTCGTCGACCTTGATGACCGGGTTGCCGAAATCCCAGGCCCGGATCGCCAACGCGACCAGCAGCAGGATCAGCGCCTGCGCCCAGCGGTTGCGCACCATCAGTAGAAGCTCCGAAGCGTAAGGGTGCGGGTCGGGCCGTCGCACAGGCCGAGCATGACGACACGGCCCGCGGCACCGACCGACCAGGATGCGACCGGGCTGGTCTGATAATCCGCAGGGATCGGCGCGCCGTCGATCGTGCAGATCATGTCGCCGTCCTTCCAGCCCGACGCCGCCGCCGGTCCGCCGCGCATGACGTGCAGGACTTTGAGCCGCCCCTTCTCGACGCCGACGAGCAGCCCGCTGGTCGAGCGAAGCGGGGGCGTATCGGCTTTCGGGCCTCGGCTGAGCACCATGCGGCGCGCGCCGGGATCGAGCAGCACGCGGTAGTTCTGGAGGAAGCCCGAGCCGATCCGCCCCGCGGTGGCGATCGACTGCGAGAAGCCGCCCGCGGGTTCGATCCGGACTTCGGCGGCGCGCGCGACCATGTCGCCGACGCGGAGATCGGGCACGATCGCAAGGCCGCTGACCGCGGGGCCCGCCAGCCCGAACGAGATCGCGGAGGTGGTCGGCAATCCCTTCAGGTTTGCCGCCTGCCACCCGGCGGCAGTGACGGTGATCGACGAGCCGTCGCCGGTATCGACCACGATCGGTGCCAGACGCCGGCCGCCGAGCGTGATCGCGCTTTCGTAGACGCTGCGTTCGGCGGACACGCGCAGCGGCGCGCTCTCGCCCTTGAACGGGAGTCTACCCGAGCGGAGCAGGCGGAAACGCTTGGCGGCGTAGTCGATGTCGAGCGCTTGGCCGGCGAGCATGTCTGTGCCGACGAGCAGGTCGACCGCAACCGCGCTGCCGGTGGCGATCGCGGGGAGGTCTGCGACCGTGACGCCGCCTTCGGTTCGGGAGAGGCCGCCGAGCGTAACCGAGTGGGTCGGCATCCAGCCTAGCGCGACCGACCCGCCGATCGCGCTCGCACTGCCGCCCGCGACCAGCCTGGCGGTGTCGAGCGCGGGGGATGCCTTGGCGAGCAGCGTGTAGCTGACGCCGGTATCGAGGATCGCGGTGACGTCGCGCCCGTCGACCTGCATCGTGAAGCGAATCTGGTTGCCGGGGGTGAGGTCGAACGGCACCCAGCGGGCTTCGGCGTCGGTCGCCAGCGTGTAGCTGCCGCGGTCTCTGGCGGCGGGCGAGATGTTGGCGACGGCAGCGGGCTTTGCGTCTTCGCGTGGCGTTGCAGGGGCCGGCTCGCGCGGCGTTGTAGGGGCCGGCTCGCGGGCCGAGACGAACAGGACCGCGTGCAGCGGGACGAGAGCGAAAAGGGCGCGGCGCATGTGGCGTCGTCCCTAGCGGCTCGGGGGCGCGGTACAAGCGGGGCGTTGAGTGGGATTCTTGTTCGTTACCCGGCAACTCACCGTGTTCTCGCGCGAAGGCGGGAGCCCAGGGTTACGGGCGCCGGCGTCGGTGGCTCCTGGACCCCCGCCTTCGCGGGGGAACGGTTCCACCATCAGCACCACCCCGGCAGAGGCCGGGGCCCAATTGGAACGTCCGAGGTAACGGCGCGCCGCCCGCAGCTATTACCGTCCCCAATTGGGCCCCGGCCTTCGCCGGGGTGGTTCGAGTGGTGGTCGCAGGAAGCCGTCAGCGTGAAGTGTGGCAGCTTCCACAAACGCCTCCTACAAGCACGCCTCAAGATACGCCTGGTCGAACCCGAACTGCTTCGCTTTCTCCAGCGTGTACGGCCGCAACCCCATCGAGCGGTATTCGCCCAGGATTTTCCCGTCCGCCGACTCGTCCATATATTCGAACTTGAACAGCTCCTGCGTGACGATCACCGGGCCCTCCATGCCGATCACCTCGGTGATGTTGGTCACGCGGCGCGAGCCGTCGCGCAGGCGCTTCACCTGGATGATCAGCTCGACCGAGTCGGCGATCTGGCGCGAGATGGCTTCCTTCGGGACCTTGATGTCGGACATCATCACCATGTTCTCCATGCGGGCGAGCGCCTCGCGCGGGGAGTTGGCGTGGAGCGTGCACATCGATCCGTCGTGACCCGTGTTCATCGCCGCGAGCATGTCGAAACACTCGGACCCGCGAATTTCGCCCAGGATGATCCGGTCGGGACGCATACGCAGCGCGTTCTTGACGAGATCGCGGATCGAGATCTCGCCCTGACCCTCGAGATTGGCTGGCCGGGTTTCGAGCGGCAGCCAGTGCGGCTGTTGCAGGCGAAGTTCGGCGGCGTCCTCGATCGTCAGCACGCGCTCGCCGGGGTCGATCATCTTCGACAAGGCGTTGAGCATCGTCGTCTTGCCCGAGCCGGTGCCGCCCGAGATCACGACGTTGAAGCGCGATGCACCCGCGATCTTCAGCGCGGTCGCCATCTTGGGGCTCATGCTGCCGAACCCTGCCATCATGTCGAGCGTGATCGGCTTGGCGGAAAACTTACGAATCGAGATCGCGGTGCCACGAAGCGACAGCGGCGGGACGATCACGTTGACGCGCGACCCATCTTTCAGACGCGCATCGGCCAGCGGCGAGGTCTGGTCGACGCGACGACCGACCGAGTTGACGATCCGTTGCGCGATCTGGAACAGATGCTCCTCGTCGCGGAACTGGATCGGCGCGAGCTCGAGCTTGCCCTTGCGCTCGACATAGGTCTGGTCGGGGCCGTTCACCATGATGTCGGTGATGTTCGGATCGGCCAGCAGCTCCTCCAACGGCCCGAGCCCGAGCAGCTCGTCGACCAGCACCTTTTCCAGCGCGAACTGTTCGCGGCGGTTGAGCGTCAGTTTCAGCTCGGCGAGCACTTCGCCGATGATCGGGCGGAATTCCTCGGCCAGCTCGTCCTTGTCGAGCGTCGCCGCCGCCTCCGGATCGACGCGTTCGAGCAGGCGCGGGAGGACCTGTTCCTTGATCTTGTGGATCGACTGTTCGAACCCCTCGACGCGGCTGTTGCCGGCCTCTCCGCTCGCGTTCTGGCGATCGGACAGGCGCTGCATCGCGTCCATCTGCGTGCCGGGCATCGTGCCCGGACCGAAGCCGTCGGTCTCGCCGGGCATCGGCATCGAATCGATCGGCGGGAACTGCGCGCCGCTCTCGGATTCGGGCCGGGGTGCCGGTCCGCCCCCCTGCATAGGACGGGCGACGCCGAATGCGGGCCGGGCCGCTTGCCCTCCGCTCATGCCATTACGACGCCCGAATGCGCTCATGCCCAAATCCCTGGATGATTACCCAACGGGTTAGGCGCCAAGGCTTGATAATTCGCTAACCAAACCGGAATGGTGGAGGTCGTCGGATCGGCTGCAGGGTTGATCGTTGTCGCGAACTCCCCGAAGGCTGGCGCATGATCCGCATGCTGCTCTTGCTCGCACTGACTTTCGGGTTGGCCAGTTCCGCTGCGGCGGACGACATCGCGGCGACCGGGCGGGGCGTGGTGCGCGTCGTGACGATCGCGGTGGTCGACGACCAGGTGGTC
>JAYVRZ010000250.1:0-10792 GCA_043775965.1 Sphingomonas sp. | reverse complement strand
GGATACCCCAGCTTTCGCTGGGGTGACGAGATTGGTGGGGTAGAACCGGGCTCATGTTTGGATCGGAGCTACGTTCGAGTTCGAGTTCGGGTTCGAGATTGGATTCGGGTCCGGCTTCGGGTTCAGGTCCGCGTCCGGGTCCGGGTCCGGGTCCGGGTCCGGCCTCGGCGGCAAATGCTGTCCAAGCCCACGCCACTCCACCCCTTGTTACATGCCGGCGGCAGCGAACGGATCGCCACCGCGCTGCTCTTATTCCGCCAGCCCGAACTGCTGCAGCATGAACGCCTGCCACTCCGCATTCTGGCGATAGCGTTCGAAGCGCCCGGATTTGCCGCCATGCCCGGCCTCCATGTTGACGCGAAACAGCAGCGGGTTCGTGTCGGTCTTCAGCTCGCGGAGCTTGGCGACCCATTTGGTCGGCTCGTAATATTGCACCTGGCTGTCCCATAGCCCGGTGCCGACATAGAGCGCCGGATAGGCTTTCGCCGTGACGTTGTCGTACGGCGAATAGCTCAGCATGTAATCGTATGAGGCCTTCTGCGCGGGGTTGCCCCATTCGTCATACTCGAACGTCGTCAGCGGGATCGACGCGTCGAGCATGGTCGTGACCACGTCCACGAACGGCACCTGCGCGATGATGAGCTTGTAGTCCGCCGGCGCCATGTTCGCGACGCCACCCATCAGCAACCCGCCTGCGCTGCCCCCCATCGCCGCGACGCGGTCCCTGGCAGCGTATTTCTGCGCGACGAGATAGCGCGTGACGTCGATAAAGTCGGTGAAGCTGTTCTTCTTGTTGAGCAGATGGCCGTCGTCATACCAGCCGCGCCCCATCTCCTGCCCGCCGCGGATGTGCGCGATCGCATAGACCACGCCGCGATCGAGCAGGCCGATGCGGCCGGGATCGACACCCGGATCGCTCGATATCCCGTAACTGCCATAGGCGTATTGGAACAACGGCGCGGATCCGTCGCGCTTCACCCCCTTGGCGTAAACGAGCGAAACCGGGATCCGCGTGCCGTCTCGTGCGGGCGCCCAGACGCGTTCGGTGACGTATTTCGCCGGGTCATACCCCGGCACCGGCGCGACCTTCAGCACGTGGCGCTCGCCGGTCCTCGCGTTGACCTCGTAGGTCGTCGTCGGCGTGACGAGCGAGCCATAGGTGTAGCGGACCCACGGCGTCGACGTCTCCTCGTTGACGTCGAGCGACATGCGGTAGGCGGGTTCGTCGGCGGTGACGGGCGTCGACTTGCCGGAGTCGCTCAGCACGCGGATCATCCGGTTGCCGCCCTCGCGCTGGTCGATCGCGACGAAGCCGTCGAATGGCTTGAAGCTTTCGATGAAAACGGTGTCGCTGGCCGGCGTCAGGTCGCGCCAGGCCGAAATGCCCTTGGCGAGGTCGGCGTCGGCGACAGTGACGAGCTTGTAGTTCTTCGCGTCCTTGTTGGTGCGGATGATCCAACGGTTGCCGAGATGATCGGACCTGTACCGGAACTCGCGCGCGCGCGGTGCGACGATCGTGAACGTCTTCGGCGCGGCAGCGGGGGCGCAGCGTTGCTCGTCGCTGACCGTGCTGCCGACGCCGATGCAGACGAACCTGTCGTCGGACGTGCGCGAGACGTCGATCGAGAAGGTGTCATCCTTCTCCTCGTAAAGCAGCCGATCGGACGCGACGGGCGTGCCCAGGACATGCGCCTTCACCCGGTAGCCGCGGAGCGTCACCGGGTCCTTCTCGACGTACAGGATCGTCCTGTTGTCGTCCGCCCAGACGACGTTCGGCTCGATGTTCGCGATCGTGTCGGCGATCATCGCGCCGGTGGCGATGTCCTTGACCTTCAGGACATATTGGCGGCGGCCAACAATATCCTCCGCCCAGGCGACGCGGCGATTGTCCGGGCTGACCGCCCAGTCGCTGAGCGCGAAGAAGCTGTGGCCCTTCGCCATTGCCGGCTGGTCGAACAGCGTCTCGGCGGCGGCGGTGCGGCTGCCCTTGCGGCGTTCCAGGATCGGGTAGTTCGCGCCGGTCTCGAACCGCGAGCCGTAATAATAGCCGTTCTTGAGATACGGCACCGAGCTGTCGTCCTGCTTGATGTGCGCGACGGTTTCTTCGTACAGCTTGGCCTGGAGCGGCTTCAGCGAGGCGAGCTTCGCATCGGCGTAGGCGTTCTCCGCGGCGAGATAGGCGAGCATCTCGGGGTTCTTGCGCGTGTCGTCGCGCAGCCAATAATAATCGTCTTCGCGCGCGCCGTTGGGCGAGGTCACCTGGAACGGCTTCTTGGCGACATGCGGCGGCGCCATCTGCGCGATCGCGGAACCGGACGCGACCAGCATCGCACCAGCCAGCATCGCACCCGCCAGCATCATCGATCGTGTCGTCATGTCTCTTACGCCCCTAGCCCGGATATTCCGGGTGCGAAGATGACGAATTACCGCGCCGACGCAAGCGGAACGAAGGTCACGGGCAAGCCATCTTTCGGTCTCGGGATCGGAAACACCTGCCATGCCACGCCGCTGCCTGCCGCCGCCTCGATCCGGTACCGCGACAACAGGTGGACGATCAGCAGGCGCATCTGCATCGTCGCGAAGTGCAGTCCGATGCACATGTGCGCGCCGCCGCCGAACGGCACCCAGGCGAACCGATGACGGCCCTTCGACGCCTCGGGCGTGAAGCGGAGCGGATCGAACCGGTCGGGTTCGGGCCAATGCTCGGCCATGTGGTGCGTGTAGGTGATGCCGGTGCCGACGTTGGTGCCCGCCGGAATGTCGAAGCCGCCGAAGCTGAAAGCCTTGAGCGCGCGGCGCGGGATCGACGGGACCGGGGGCATGAGCCTCAGCGATTCCTTGAACGCATATTCGGTCAGCACGAGCCGGTCGAGCTGGTCGGGCACCGGCACGGCCGGATCGAGCGCGGCGATCTCCGCGCGCAACCGCTCCTGCCAGTCCGGGTTACGCGCGAGCAGCATGACGAGGTTGGTCGCCGACGAGGTGATGGTATCGTGCGCCGCCATCATCAGGAAGTTCATGTGGTCGGCGATCGCCAACGCGGTCAGCGGCGCACCGTCGTCGTCCGTCGCGCGGCAGAATTGCGAGAAGAAATCCTGGCCCGTGCCGGTTCGCCTCGCGGGGATCTCGCGCTCGAAGAAGTCGACGAGATACGCGCGCGCCCTCACCCCCTTGCGCATCTGCGTGCCCGGCCACGGCTTGCGGACCGGGGCGACGCTTGCCTGCACCTCGTCGACGAACGCCTGGTTGATACGGTCCGCCTCCGCCCCCAGCGGCACGCCGAGGAAGCTGGTCGCTGCCAGGTCCAGCGTGAGCTTTTTGACGGCGTCGTAGAAGCGCAAAGTCCGCCCGCTCCAACCTTCTACCGAGACGCCGATACCGGCATCGAGTTCGGTCGCGTAATGCCGCATCGGCTCGGGCTTGAACGCCACCGACAATGCCTTGCGGTCGGCGCGGTGCTTGTCGAAATCCATCAGCATCAAGCCCCGCGGGAACAGCAGGTTGAGGATCGGGCCCCAGCCCTGCTCCGACGAGAAGATCTTGTCGCGGTCGAACAGGATCAGCTCGTTGGCGTCGGGCCCAAGCAGGGTCACGCCGGTGCCGCCGAGCGCCGTGTTGCGATAGACCGGGCCGAACCGCGCCGCCATCCGCTCTGCAAACCCGATCGGATCCGCGAGCAATTTGAAGGTGTTGCCGAAGAACGGCAGGCCGTTGCTGCCGGGAATATGATCGAGCGCGCCCTTGGGCTGGCGCGGCAGCCAGTGCCGGCCGGCATTCTGCAGCATGGCTTCGGTCATCGTCATGGTCCCTACGCGCGTGGCGGCTTGGCAAGGCCGGGATACGGGCATAACTAATGTTCTGCAACCGGGCCACCGAGTCCGGACCACGACAGGAGAGATGCATGGACCTCGAAAACAGCGCGGCAGTCGTTACCGGCGGTGCGTCCGGCCTCGGCGCGGCGACCGCGCGTGCGCTCGCGGCGAAAGGTGCGAAGGTCGCGATCTTCGATCTCCAGGCGGACAAGGGCGAAGCGCTCGCGGCCGAGATCGGCGGCGTGTTCTGCAAGGTCGACGTGACGTCGGACGACAGCGTCGATGCGGGGTTCGCGGCGGCCCGCGCGGCGCACGGCCAGGAGCGCGTGCTCGTCAACTGCGCCGGCACCGGCAACGCCGCCAAGACCGCGAGCCGATCCAAACAGGACGGCTCGATCAAGCATTTCCCGCTCGATGCGTTCGACCGGATCATCCAGATCAACCTGGTCGGCACCTTCCGCTGCCTCGCAAAGTCCGCGGCCGGGATGCTGACGCTGGAGCCGGGCGAGGACGGCGAGCGCGGCGCGATCGTCAATACCGCGAGTGCCGCGGCCGAGGACGGCCAGATGGGCCAGGCCGCCTATTCCGCGTCGAAGGCCGGCGTCGTCGGCATGACCCTGCCGATCGCACGCGACCTGATGAGCGAGGGCATCCGGGTGAACGCGATCCTGCCCGGTATCTTCGACACGCCGTTGCTCGCCGCCGCGCCGCAACCGGTGCGCGACGCGCTGGCCGCATCGGTGCCGTTTCCAAAACGCCTGGGGCGCCCCGAGGAGTTCGCCCGGCTTGCGCTGACGATGATCGAATGCGGGTATCTCAACGGCGAGGACGTGCGCCTCGACGGCGCAATCCGGATGGCACCGCGCTAACGGCCTCGGCACATTGCGGACGGCAAAACGGTCGAAACCACTTTCCATTACTATATAACGCGCTATATGTTGCGTTATGGATAGCTCGTGGAGGTGGTATGCAGGACGTGTTGGCGCTTGAAGGCGCGGTGATGCTGGGTAGTCGCCTGAAAAGGCTGGCCGAGCGGTTGCAGGGCGGCGCGGAACGTATCGCCCTCGATTGCGGCCTGCCGCTGCAGCCGAGCCAGATGCCGCTGATGACGGCGCTGTACCGCCGGGGCCCGATGACCGTCGGCGAGGCGGTGAAGGCGCTGGGTATCAGCCAGCCGGCAGTGACGCGGATCCTGTCCCGCCTTGTCGAACTGGAGTTGATCGAGACCAGCCGGGACGCGCGCGACCAGCGCAGCAAGACGCTGTCGCTCAGCCCCGCGGGCAGCGCGGCGATGGAACTGGCGGACACGGTGCTGTGGCCACGACTGCGCGCTGCGGTCGACGAGGTCTGCGATGCGCCAGCGCTGCTACGCCTGATCGAGGAGACCGAGCGCGCGCTGGCCGAGCAGCCGTTGGAGCAGCGACCACGCGGTGGCCTCGCGATCCGGCGGTTCAGCGATGCGCTGGCGGGGGATTTCTACCGCATCAACGCCGAGTGGATCGACGCCATGTACCTGCTCGAACAGACCGACATCGACGTGCTGAAAAATCCCCGGGAGCGGATCATCGAGCCCGGTGGCGACATCCTGTTCGTGGAGGATCCCAACCTCGGGCTGATCGGCACCTGCGCACTGCAGAAGACCGGAGAGCGGCAGTTCGAGCTGACCAAGATGGGCGTATCGGAACAGGCGCGCGGCAAGAAGGCCGGCGAATTCCTGCTGCACGCGGTGATCGCGCGCGCGCAGGCACTCGGATGCGATCGACTGTATCTGCTCAGCAATGCCAAGAGCGCGCCGGCGATCCATCTCTACGAGAAGCTCGGCTTCGTGCATGATGCCGGGATCATGGAGGAGTTCGGCAAGCGCTATGCCCGCTGCAACGTCGCGATGCTTTACGTGGCGCCGACCGGAGAAGCGCTCGCGGGTCGATAGCCGGTAATCGCAATTGCTTAGGCCGCCCGGTTGAGCCTAGATTTGCGGCAACCCATCTGGAGCGTGCCTGCAATGAAAATCAAACTCGCCTTGCTGACATCGCTGGCGCTCGCAACCGCAGCCTCCGCGCAGGACAAGACCGCACCCGTCGGCGGCGACATTCCCGCCAAGTTCGTGCCGCCGACCGCCGCGCAGGATTACGTCAAGCGCGAGGTGATGATCCCGATGCGCGACGGGACCAGGCTCTACACCGTCATCGTCTATCCGAAGGGCGTCAGCAACGCGCCGATCGTGCTTACCCGTACGCCGTACAATGCCAAGGCACGCGCCAACCGCTCCGACAGCGCGAGCATCCTCGCCACGCTGCCGCTCGCCGACGAGATGTTCGTCAAGGCCGGCTATATCCGCGTGTACCAGGACATTCGCGGCAAATACGGATCGGAGGGCGACTATGTCGTCACCCGCCCCGTCATCGGCCCGCTCAATCCAACCAAGGTCGATCACGTCACCGATGCGTACGACACGATCGACTGGCTGGTGAACAAGGCGAACCTGCCTGAATCGAACGGCCGCGTCGGCATGATCGGGTCATCGTACGAGGGCTTCACGGTGGCGATGGCGTTGCTGAACCCGCATCCCGCGCTGAAGGTCGCCGCGCCCGAGAGCCCGATGATCGACGGTTGGATGGGCGACGACTGGTTCCATTACGGCGCCTTCCGCCTCGCCAACATCGCGTGGCTCGGTAACCAGACCGGCTACAAGGGCGCGGGCAAAGCGCCGCCCACCGGCGGCTGGGACGATTACGAGAATTTTCGCGAGGTCGGCTCGGCGGGCGACTGGGCGATGAAGTCGGGCTACGACCAGCTGCCCTATTGGCAGCGAATGGTCGCGCATCCCGCCTATGACGGCTTCTGGCAGGGGCAGGCGCTCGACAAGCTGCTCGCCGCCAACCCCTCGAACGTGCCGACGATCTGGGAGCAGGGTTTGTGGGACCAGGAGGACATGTACGGCGCGATCACCGCGTGGGAAGCGCTGAAGGCCAAGGGCAAGCTCGGCAACAACCACCTCGTGATGGGGCCGTGGCGTCACAGCCAGATCAACCGCGAGGGCCGCAGCCTCGGACCGTTCCAGTGGAACGGCGACACCGCGCAGCAATTCCGCGAGGACATGGTGCTCCCCTATTTCAACCAGTATCTGAAGGACGGCCCCGCCGTCACGCTGCCCGCCGCCGCGATCTACAACACCGGCGAGAACCACTGGGACAAGTTCGCCACCTGGCCGCTGGCGTGCGAGACCGGGTGCCCCTCCCCGCTGAAGCCGATCTATCTTCAGGCGGGCGGTGCGCTGGGCTTCGACAAGGTTGCCGCTGGTGGCGACAGCTATGTCTCCGACCCCGCCAAGCCCGTGCCGCATCTGCCGCGCCCGGTGAATTTCGGCGATGGCCGCTGGGGCGACTGGCTGGTCAGCGACCAGCGCGGCGTCGACGGCCGACCCGACGTGATGACCTACACCACCGAAGCGCTGACCGCGCCGGTGCGCGTTTCGGGTGCGCCGATCGCGGACATCTTCGCCAAGACGACCGGCACCGATGGCGATTTCGTCGTCAAGGTGATCGACGTCTATCCGGCCGAAAACGCGACCGATCCGAAGATGGGCGGCTATGAACTGCCGATCAGCCTCGACATCTTCCGCGGCCGGTACCGCCAGAGCTTCGCCAAGCCGAGCGCTATCCCGGCAGGCAAGGTGCAGGAGTATAAATTCCGCCTGCCGACCGTGAACCACGTGTTCCAACCGGGGCACAAGATCATGATACAGGTCCAGTCGAGCCTGTTCCCGCTCTACGATCGCAACCCGCAAACCTATGTGCCCAACATCTTCCTGGCGAAGAAGGCGGACTACAAGGCGGCGACCGTGACGATCGTCCGCGGCGGACCATTTGCGAGCGCGGTGTGGCTGCCCGTCGTGGCGCTCGATCAATCCTCGGCACTGGCCAGATAACCGCGTTCGTCCGCAGATATCAGCGCTGCGACAGGGCGGTTTCCGAGGAGCCGCCCTATCGCTTCAGCCGATCGACCTGGATCGCCGCCGGCGTCGCGCAGCCGATCTGCGCCATCGCGAACTCCAGTTCCGCGCGCAGGATATGGAGGATATGCGCCACGCCGGGCATGCCGGCGACCGCCAGCGCATGCATCTGCGGTCGCCCGATCAGGACCGCGCTCGCACCCAGCGCCAGCGCCTTCACGATGTCCGTGCCCGATCGTACGCCTCCGTCTAGCAACAGCGGCACGCGCCCGGCCACCGCATCGACGATCGCGGGCATCATCTCGAGCGGCGACACCAGCCCGTCCAGCACCCGTCCGCCGTGGTTGGAAACGATCACGCCGTCGCATCCCAGTTCGACCGCACGGTGCGCATCCGTCGGCGACAGCACCCCTTTCAGGATCAGCGGCAACCGCGTCTGTTCGCGTAGCCATGCCAGGTCGTCCCACCGCGGCGCCGCCTCGATCAGCGCGGTGCCGAACAGGATCCGCCCCCCGGCATGGGTGGTCTGCGACACTTTCGGCATGCCGCGCAGGTTGGCGGCATCGACTCCCGCGGGCAGCACGAAGCTCGATCGCTTGACCGACGCGTCCACGGTCAGCACGATCGCGGTGTAGCCCGCCGCCTCCGCACGCCGCACCAGCGCGATGTTCCAGTCGCGATCCTGCTGGAAATAGAGCTGGAACCACAACGGCGCGACCTGCGTGCCGAGATCGGCGGCGGCCTGCCGGGCGGCGTTTGCCACCTCCTCCAGCGGGACGCTCGACAAGGTGCTGACGACCATCCCGGTCGCCAGCGCGGTCGCTGCGCGGACGGTCGCCAGTTCGCCGTCGGGATGCGCGATCCGTTGATAGGCGAGCGGTGCGAGCAGGATCGGCGCGGCGTGCGGCGTTCCGAACAGCGTGATCGCGGTGCTGCCGTCGCGTAGATCAGTCATCACCCGCGGCACCAGCCGGAACCGGTCGAACGACGCGCGGTTGCTTGTTGCCGCCGGTCCGCTGTCCACGCCCTCCTGGATATGGCGCCACGCCTCGGGCACCAGGGTGGTCGCGGCGTACCGTTCATAGTCGGCGAGCCGTCGGGCATCGTCGGGAATAGTCGATCGTCCGTCCGTCACGAGCCCCACCTGCGTACGCCCGAGCTGTCGCATAAGGCCGGCCAGTCGGCAGTCTTTACGGCCATGCGCGAATCCTTCCCACGAACCGTCACACACGCTCGGCGTCTGCAGATCATTCATCCGGTACGCGCGAATAGGACGGTTCTGCAATGCCCGGCCTCGACCGGATCGTCCTGCTCCGACGAGATTGTTGCAGAACCAGGAAACGGAATCGGAGCCCAGACACATTTCACTGGACCGAACGTGCATCATCAATTATGCGAATGATCCGCAATAGCCAACGAATGGATCGCGGATGCCTGCCCAGTCTCTCGCAATGCAGCCGGTCGAACGGTTCGAGCCTATACGGCCAGTGCTGGTCCGCGATGCCTCGTTCGCGGCGGTAATTTCGGCGCGCACGGTGTACCAGTCGCAGCGCGTCAACCCGGCTTCGGCGATCGCGGCGCTGACGCTCGCCGCGGCGGCATTCTCGTCATTCCAGTATCTGGGCGCTATCACGCCTCATCATAAGCTCGAGCCGCGGCTGACGATCGTCAACCTCGCTGACCTGATGGAGCCGCCACCCCCGCCGCCGCCTGCCGCCGCAAAGCTGCCGGAACGCCAGGCGACCGACGTGCCGCTGGTCCAACCCGAGATCGTCGCGCCGCCGCCCATCGTGGTGACCCCTGCCCCCGCGCCGTCGCTAGCCGTCACCGATACGACTCCGGCTCCTGCGCCTGCCCCGGTCGCGACCAGGTCCGCGGCGACGGCCACCGTCGAGGCCGGCCCGTCCGTACCCAGCGTCGCGACGACCGAGGCGGGCGACCTGTCGAGCAAGATGCTTTCCGCAACGCCGCCCAGCTACCCGCTGGAGTCCCGGCGGTTGCGCGAACAGGGTACGGTGACGCTCGCGGTGCTGCTGTCTATCGACGGACGCGTCGAACGCCTGTCGATCGCCAAGAGCAGCGGCTTCGCCCGGCTCGATCGCGCGGCCTCGGGCGCCGTCCGCCACTGGCGCTGGTCGCCGATGGTGCGCAACGGCCAGCCGGTGCTGGTCCAGGGCAATGTCGTCATTCCCTTCGTACTGCGCGGCTGACCGCGCGCGCCGGACGTGCGTCATGCCACCAACGCCAGTTATGAACCGGCCAGGTTTTTGGCCGTAGAGCCCCCAAGTCTGTCCCGTAGCCGCCCTGATCTCGGCCGCTGCTGCCCTGTCAAATCGCCATGATTCTCGCGGTCCTGTCGGCGAAAACTTCCAAGTCCCTGCAAACACCCGATTGTTGCAATTAATATCCATTATCAATTGACGTTGATAATGCTTCGCAATAACGGAGCCGTAGATTGTCAAACTACGGGGGGAAATTCCATGTCGCTACTCAAGACCGGGCAGCCGCACGCACAGGCGTTTCTGGCACTGTCATGCGTAGGCTCCCTACTGTCCCCGGTGGCCCTGTCGCAGGCCGCCGCGCAGACCACGCAGGATGCGCCCGCGCTCGGCGGCGTCACGGTCAGCGATACCGCGCTGGTGATCGAGCCCGGCCGCAAGCAGGAAAGCCCCAAGGCGACGCGTCCGGTTCGCGACACGCCGCAGACCGTGACGATCATCACCAAGGAAGTGATCGACCAGCAGAACCTGTTGACGTTGCGCGACATGCTGTCGACCGTCCCCGGCATCACCTTCGGCGCGGCCGAGGGTGGCACGCCGCCGAGCGACCAGATCAACTTGCGCGGCTATTCGGCCAGCAACGACATCACGCAGGACGGGGTGCGCGACAGCGCCGCCTATAGCCGCTCGGACTCGTTCAACCTGGAACAGGTCGAGGTCGTCAACGGCGCCAATTCGGTCACCACGGGCAGCGGCTCGGTCGGCGGCCAGATCAACATCGTGACGAAGCGTCCGCTGGCGGAAAGCCG
>JAYVRZ010000249.1:0-2910 GCA_043775965.1 Sphingomonas sp. | reverse complement strand
CCGGACAGTGTCTCCACGATCAGCCCGAGTTGTTCAGCGGCGGCGATGAGTTCGCCACCGTTCTTCGCATCGCGTACCGCCGCCGTGGCCACCGTGCGGAGGGTCGAGCACTCCATCTCGCGTGCGACCGCGGCGAAACGCGCGAGTGCGACCCGGGCCGTCTTCAGCGCCGATTTCTCGATCGCGCCGGTTGCCGCCAAACCGCGGCCCAGCCCAGCCATGACCTTCTCGTTGAAACGGATCGCCGGGAGACGGGTCGGCCCCTGGTAGACGACCAGACGAATCGAGTTCGACCCGATGTCGATGATTCCGGTACGCGGATGGTCGTCGGTCTCGACCTTCGGGGTTGTAGTACCGAACAGCATGTTCGTGACGCTCACCGCTGTCGACGGAGCGACAGGGTGGGCACGGCATTGCTGGTCGCGAGCGAGGCGCCACGGCCGGAGAGCGACGGGTTGGTCATGAAATACCGATGCAGGTTGAACGGACGGTCGCCGGGATCGACGCGAGTATATTCGCCGTCGGGGCCTAGCTCCCAACTCTGCTCGTTGTCGATGAGGTTCGCGACCATCACCTGATCGAGGATCTGGTCGTGGACGGTCGGATTGAGGATCGGCAGCATATATTCGACGCGGCGGTCGAAGTTGCGCGGCATCCAGTCGGCCGACGAGATGAATAGTTTCGCGCCGTCATTGGGCAGCGCCTTGCCGTTGCCGAACGCCCAGATCCGGCTGTGCTCGAGGAAGCGCCCGATCACCGACTTGACGCGGATCGTCTCGGACAGGCCGGGAACGCCGGGACGCAGGCAGCAGATGCCGCGGATGATCAGGTCGATCTCGACCCCCGCCCCGCTCGCCTCGTACAGCTTCTCGATCACCGCGGGGTCGACCAGCGAATTCATCTTCGCCCAGACGCCGGCGGGCTTGCCGGCGCGCGCGTTGGCGATCTCGACGTCGATCAGGTTCATCAGGTTCTGGCGAAGATCGCGAGGGCTCAGGCTGACGCGCGCCATGTCGGTCGGTTCGACATAGCCCGTGATGTAGTTGAACATCTGCGCCGCATCGCGCCCGACCGCGGCATCGGCGGTGAAGAAGCTGATGTCGGTATAGATCTTGGCGGTGACCGGGTGATAATTTCCCGTGCCGAAATGGCAGTAGGTCCGGAATACCGGGCCCTCGCGGCGGACGACCAGCGACACCTTGGCGTGCGTCTTCCAGTCGATGAAGCCGTAGACGACCTGGACGCCTGCACGCTCCAAGGCCGAGGCCCAGACCATGTTCTGCTCTTCGTCGAACCGTGCCTTGAGTTCGACGACCGCGGTGACGGACTTGCCGGCCTCAGCGGCGGTGATGAGTGCGTTGATGACCGCGGGCTGCTTGCCGGCGCGGTATAGCGTCTGCTTGATCGCCACCACATCCGGGTCGTTCGCGGCCTGTTTCAGGAAGGCTAGCACCACCTCGAACGTCTCGTACGGGTGGTGGACGACGATGTCCTTGGCCTTGATCGCCGCGAAGCAATCGCCGCCGAACTCGCGGATCCGCTCGGGAAAACGCGGGGTGAAGGGGGGGAACTTCAGGTCGGGGCGGTCTTCGTCGACCAATCCGTCGAGGTCGACGATGCCGAGCAGATTGCCGCTCTCGGTAATGATCGCGTCGGCCCCACCGAGTTCGTCCTTGAGGACCGCGGCGAGGACGTCGGGGATGCCGGTTTCGAGTTCGAGCCGGATCACGCGGCCGCGACGGCGGCGCTTGATCGCGTTGGCGAAGTAGCGGACGAGGTCCTCCGCCTCCTCCTCGATCTCCATGTCGCTGTCGCGCAGCAGCCGGAAGCTGGCCGCCGCAAGGACTTCGTAGCCGGGGAACAGGACGGGGGCGAACCGCTTGAGCAAGGTTTCGATCGCGATGTAGCGCGCGGGCTCGCCCGGCAGACGGACGAAGCGCGTCATCGTGTGCGGGAGCATGACCAGTTCGCGGACCGGTTCGTTGTCCGAGCGACGCACGAGGTCGAAGATCACCGACAGGCCACGATTCGGGATGAATGGGAACGGGTGCGCGGGGTCAAGCGCCTGCGGGGTCAGGATCGGGAATATCTGGTCGCGGAAATGCGTTTCGAGCCACTCGTCCGCCTCGCCCTCGACCGCCTCACGCCGCAGCGCGAACAACCCCGCCTCGTCGAGTAGCACGCGGAGATCGCCCCACACCGCCTGCTGGCTGGCCATCAGCGCATCGGCCTCGCGGACGATCGCGGTCAGCTGCTGGCCGGCGGTGAGGCCGTCGGCGGACCGGCGGTCGACGTCCTGCGTCTGCTGTCCCTTCAGGCCGGCAACGCGCACCATGAAGAACTCGTCGAGGTTCGAGCCCGAGATCGACAGGAAGCGGAGCCGTTCGAGGAGCGGATGCGCGGGGTTGCAGGCCTCCTCCAGCACCCGGCGGTTGAACGCCAGCCAGGATAGCTCGCGGTTAAAATACCGGTCGTTCGGCGCTGCGCCGATGGGATCGTCGTCGTCTTCCGATTGGCGGACGATATGCGCTGGACGGTTCATCGGGCCTCTTGGGGGTGTTAAGGTGGCGTGAAGAGCGGGAGGTCGAGAGCGAGTTGCGGCCGGACGATCAGCCCGGCGTCGGTGAGTGTGGTTCGTGCAAGATTAATCGACAAGCGCTTGCGACGTTCCATCGCCTCCTGATCCAGCGCATCCACGGTTCGCGTTACGGTAATATGACTGCGCTCGATTCTGGTCGCGAGCCAGTCGATCAGATCGGGCCGTGCGTCGAGGCTGCGACGCTCGAACAGATGCGCGAGCAGCAGCCGCATGAGTTCGTCGTCGGGTGCGCCGATCGCGGCTATCGGGCTGGCAGCGAGGCGCGAGCGCAGGTCCGGCAGCTTTACCTTCCATTCGGGCGGTGCCGCGTC
>JAYVRZ010000248.1:0-5462 GCA_043775965.1 Sphingomonas sp. | reverse complement strand
GCCGGTATCACCGCCCCCCAATTGGGCCCCGGCCTTCGCCGGGGTGGAAAAGCGAACGGGCCGCGACTTGCTCCCCCGCCCATTCCTTCAACAAAGTATACGCGATCGCATAAGACGGCGGCGGCAGGAACGGCCCCTCCTCCCCCCGCAGCACCGCGCGCACCATCTCGCGCGGCACCCACATCGCGTCCTCGAGCTCGTTCGTATCGAGCGTGATCGCATCGTCCTCGGCCTCGGCAACGCACGCCATCATCAACGAAGACGGAAACGGCCAGGGCTGGCTGGCGATATACCGCACTTTGCCGACCCGAACGCCCGCCTCCTCGACGATCTCGCGCGCGACCGCCTCCTCGATCGATTCGCCCGGCTCCAGGAATCCTGCCAGCGCCGAATACCGCCCCGGCGGCCAGCCATTGCCCCGCCCAAGCAGCGCCCGACCGTCATGCTCGGCGATCATGATCACGACCGGATCGACCCGCGGGAAATGCTCGGTCGCGCAGTTCGGGCATTTACGCGCCCAGCCTGCCCGAAAGATCTCGGTCGGCGAGCCGCACTTCGCACAAAAGCCGTGCCGGACATGCCAGTCGATAACGCTGCGCGCACCCGCATAGGTCGCCGCCTCGCCCGGCTCGAGCGCCGCCAGCACCGCCATCAGCGCAGGCGACCGCATCGCCGGCGCAGTGTCGACCCGCATCCCCGCCAGCAACGCCGCGAAATGCGGCCGCCCGCTGTCGTCCAGACCAAGCAAAATCGGCTCGGCATCGTCGGGCATGTCCGCCATCGACGTCCACGCCAGGTGTCCGTCGTCGGTCGTACCCGGCAGCAACCCGTCGAGCACCAGCAGCCGCGCGCGCCAGTCGCCTTGCGCCGCTACCAGCCCCGCCGGATCGTGGCGCAGCGCGTCGGACCGGTCGAGCGTCCCACCCGTGAAACCGGGCGCCTCCATCACGCTCATCGGCGCAACCTCGCCGCATCCTGGAGCAGCGCCGCAACCACCTGCTGGCGCAGCGGAATGCGATCCGCCGGGAAATAATTGACCATCACGTTGCCGCGCGCGTGCTTGACCGGATCGACCCACGCGATCGTCCCGGCAGCACCACCCCAGGCATAAGTACCCTTGCCCGGCCCGTTCGGCGTATCCGCCAGCACCACCGAGCCGCCCGCGCCGAAGCCCATATTACTCCCCTGCGTCCCCCCGGTGCCGCCACCGACCCCGCCGAACACGACGCCCGCCGGCAACAGGTTCGACGTCGCGAGCGCGATCGTCTCGGGCTTCATCACGCGCACGCCGTCGAGCGTGCCGCCATCCTGGATCATGTGCAGGAATCGGTCGTAATCGCGCGCCGACATCACCAGGCCGGCGCCGCCATACGGAAAGCTCGGCCTCTGCAGGAACACCGACGTTGCCGCCGGATCGAGCGGCGTCCGCGTGTCGCCGATGAACGCGTAGTTGGTCGCGAGCCGCCCGACCTCGCCCTGCGGCACCTGCCAGAAGCTCGATGTCATCTTCAGCGGATCGAACAGCCGCGTCTGCACGAACCGCTCGAAGCTCATGCCGCTCGCAACCTCGATCACGCGGCCCATCACGTCCAGCCCGATCGAATAGCTCCACTTCGTCCCCGGCTCGGCGATCAGCGGCAGCGTCGCGACGCGGTTGGCGAACTCCTCGAGCGACTTCGGCCGGACGGGCCGCATCTTCTCTTCCATCGCCGCGCTGACCGACAGCGGCAGGATGCCGAGCCGCTCATATTCCTTGAGCAGCGGCCCCTTGGTGACGATCGTGTAACCGAGTCCCGCGGTATGCGTCAGCAGGTTGCGTATCGTGATCGGCCGCGTCGCCGGACGCGTGGCGAGCGACGTGTCGGGGCTGGTCGCCACCTTCATGTCCTTGAACGCCGGGATATATTTGCTGACCGGATCGTCGAGGTTGAGCTTGCCGTCCTCAATCAGCATCATCGCCGACATGCCGGTGATCGGCTTGGTCATGGAGTATACGCGCCACAGCGAGTCCGGTCCGGCCACCGGCGCGTTCGGATCGTCGCTGATCTTACCGGCAGAGGGGAACAAGGTCGGGCCGTCGCCGACTCCGAACGCCCCGACGATCCCCGGCATCTTGTCCTGCGCGACATAGCTGTCGAACAACGTCGTCGTCGCGGGTAGCAAGGCGCTCACCGGGATGGTCATCCGCGGCATCGGGCGACCCTGCGGCGTGGGCTGCGGCGAAGGCTGCGCTTGCTGGGCATAGGCCGTCGCGGCGGCCAACGCGGCGAGCCCGCCGGTCGAAATCCAGTGAACCAGTTTCATGCAGCTCTCCGTATGGCCCAGTTGCGTATGGCTTTGCCGGCCTTGGCGAAAACGGTCGGAAGCCCGGCAGACTCCAGATCTTCGATCGGCCACCATTCGGCCCGTGATTCAATGGCCGGTTGATGCGCCTCGGCCGTAGCCACCGCAAGCGCCAGTTGCAGATCGAAATGCGTAAATCCGTGCGTGACGGTCGAGTCGAGCATCTGCCAATCCGCTTGCGCCGGCGCGTCCTCGAAATCGGGGGCCGCGTCACCCCAAGGACCGGTCGGAAACGCGCGCATCCCGCCGAGCAACCCCGTATCCGGCCGCCGCACCAGCATCACCTGCCCCGCGCGCTCCAGCCAGAAGATCGTCCCGTAGCGCTGCGGCTTGGCCGCCTTCTTCGCCTTGACCGGCAACCGCTCGGGCGCGCCCTGTCTGAAGCCCGCGCAAAATTCGCGGATCGGACACAGCAGGCATTTCGGCGCGCGTGTCGTGCAGATCCCCGACCCCAGATCCATCATCGCCTGCGCGAAATCCCCCGCTCTAGCGTCGGGCGTGATCGTATCGGCCGCCACCCGAATCGCCGGCCGCGCCGCCGGCAAAGGCGTCTCGATCGCAAACAACCGCGCGACCACACGCTCGACATTCGCATCGACCACCACCGCGCGCTCGCCGAACGCGATCGCCGCCACCGCAGCCGCGGTATAAGCGCCCAGCCCCGGCAGTTCGCGCAACGCCGCCTCGGTCCCCGGAAACACGCCGCCATGCCCGGCCACCACGGCCTTCGCCGCCTTCACCAGATTGCGCGCCCGAGCGTAGTATCCAAGCCCAGCCCACGCGGCCATCACATCGGCATCGTCCGCCGCGGCGAGACTCGCGAAATCCGGCCACCGCGCGGTCCATGCCAGGAACCGCGGAGTCACCGCCGCCACCGTCGTCTGCTGCAACATCACCTCGGACAGCCACACCCGGTACGGATCGACCGCCTCGCCCGGCTTCGCCCGCCACGGCAGCTCGCGCCGGTGCGCGTCATACCATTCGAGCAGGGCCGCAGAGACCGAAGAGCGCTTGGCGTTCACGCGTCGCCTATGGCATGGGATTGCGGATGAGCAAGCCGCCGAGTTCTTTGCCTAAACCCGCGACGCCCAAGCCGGCGACGAAGCGCGTGAAGGGCAAGACCGATCCCGACGCGCCGCGCGAGAACCGCTCGCGCGCGGTCGCCGAGCTGTTGCCCGCGATCGGCGGCGCGGCGTTCCGGCGATTCGGCTTCGTCCAGTCCTCGATCGTCAGCCGCTGGCCCGAGATCGTCGGCGCGAAACTGGCGGGCGCGAGCATCCCCGAATCGATCCGCTTCCCGGTCGGCAAGAAGCAGGACGGCGTCCTCACCCTCACCGTCCGCGGCGCACACGCCCCGATGATGCAGCACATCGCGCCCGAGATCATCGAGCGCGTGAACCGCTTCTTCGGCTACGCAGCCATCGTAAAGGTCGCGATCCGCCAGGGCGAGGTCGCCACGCCCGTGCCGCGGAAAGCCCCGCCCTCGATCCGCCCGGTCCCCGTCGATCTCGGTGCCAGCCTGAAAGGCATCGCCGACCCGGAACTGCGCGCCGTCCTCGAATCCCTCGCCGCCGGAGTCGCCTCGACGCACGGCCTTCCCAGGATCACCTGATGCGCGTCCTTTTTGCTGTCTTCGCCCTGTTCCTGCTGACCGGCGCCGCCCCCAAACGCGACTGGTCGCAGACTGCCCGCATCCTCCCGTCGGGCGCCTATCTGCTCGGCAACCCGGCAGCCCGCGTGAAGCTGGTCGAATATGCCAGCTACACTTGCTCGCACTGCGCCGATTTCTCGGTGAAGTCCGAACCCGTGCTGAAGCGCCAGATGATCGCGTCCGGCTCGACCAGCCTCGAGTTCCGCCACTTCATCCGCGACCGGCTCGACCTGTCGGCGGCGATCCTAGCGCGCTGCACCGGCCCGAAAGGCTTCTCCGCCACCTCGTCCGCGATCTTCGCCGCGCAGCCGCAATGGCTCCAGCGCGGGATCGAGTATCAGGAAGGCAACGCCGCACGATTGAACATGTACCCCGCCGCGGCACAGATCCGCGCCAACGCCGACGGCTCCGGCCTGACCGCGATGGTCAAGGCGCGCGGGTTGTCGGAGTCGGCGATCGACGCGTGTTTCGCGAACCAGCCCGAGATCGACCGCATCGTCAAACTGACCGCCGACGCGCCGAAGGAGATCGACTCCACGCCGACCTTCTATCTCAACGGCAAGATCGTCCCGCATGTCGGCTGGGACCAGCTCGAACCCGCGCTCCGCAAGGCCGGCGCCAAGTAACCCACTGGAGTAACAGCATGAAGTTCGTAATCGCCCTCGCCGGCCTGCCGCTCGCGCTCGCCGCCTGCTCTAAGAACGACTCGACCGGTAACGTCGACCAGCCCGCCGCCGCACCGGTAGCAGCCGCCGCAGCCCCCGCCGGTCAGAACTGGACCGAGACGGTCGTGAAGACCCCGGAGGGCTATCTGATGGGCAACCCGAACGCCGCGATCAAGCTCGTCGAATACGGCGCGCGCTCGTGCCCGACCTGCGGCGCGTTCGGCCGCGAGGCGTACAAGCCGCTGACCGAGAAATACGTCTCGACCGGCAAGGTGAGCTTCGAATTCCGCGACTTCCTCGTCCACGGTGCGCCCGACGTCGCGCTGACGTTGCTCGGCCAGTGCGGCGGCGTCGCGCCGTTCTTCCCGATCCTCGAGCAGATGTACGGCAACCAGATCGCCTTCCTCGACAAGCTCCAGGCGATGACGCCCGCACAGCAGCAGGCGCTCGCCAACCAGCCGCCGACGGTGGTCGCCACCAAGCTCGCAGAGCAGATGGGCGCGATCGATTTCGTCAAGCAGCGCGGCATCCCGGAAGCGAAGGCACGCGCCTGCCTGGCGGATCAGAAGCAGCTCGAGATCATGGCCAAGCCGACCGAAACCGCGATGCAGGCCGGCACGGTGACGGGCACGCCGACCTTCCTGATCAACGACAAGAAGCTCGATCAGGTCGTGAGCTGGGACCAGATGGAGAAGGCACTGAAGGCGGCGGGGGCTTAATTCTTACGACCGCTCCGCTCCGTCCCTACCACCCCGGCGAAGGCCGGGGCCCGATTGGGGGACGGTGCTGACGTGCGTTGTGCT
>JAYVRZ010000247.1:0-13987 GCA_043775965.1 Sphingomonas sp. | reverse complement strand
CCGCATCGACCGCACCATCGACGCCCTTGCCGCCCCAGCGAGACTTGTCGCCGTCGCGCTTCTCGACCGCCTCGTGCGCACCGGTCGAGGCACCCGACGGCACGGCGGCGCGGCCGAAGCTGCCGTCTTCGAGCAGCACGTCGACCTCGACGGTCGGGTTGCCACGGCTGTCGAGAATCTGGCGTGCATGAAGGTCGATGATTGCGGTCACGTAACGATGCTCCTACAAATCCCGGTGCCGGGTCGTTCGCGCCGGCTCTATCGCCTCGCGCCATTGCGAGCAATCGCGCGTAAGTCGGGAACCGTGCTCCGGCGGCGGTGTTGAGGGCGTAACAATTCTGAAAGGGACCGTCATGGCCGACTCCAGCGTAAACGATACCGTCAACGACCTGAAAACGACCGCGAATGAGGTCGGTAACGAGCTCGGCAAGACGATCGACAACGGCACCGGCGACCTCTCCGCCAAGACCACCGACGCAAAGCAGGCGATCAAGGACGGCGCGACCAAGTACACCGCGCAGGCCGCCGACAAGGCGCGCACCTTCGCCGAGGACGGCAAGGCCCGCGCCGGCACCGCGCTCGACCAGGTCGCACAGCTGCTCAACGACGCTGCCGGACAGGTCGACGAGAAGCTTGGTTCGCAATATGGCGGCTATGCCCGTAGCGCTGCCGACAGCGTTTCCGGTTTCGCCGACCAGGTGAAGGCGAAGGATATCGACGAGCTGGTCGACGACGCTCGCGAACTCGTGCGGAAGTCGCCGGCAATCGCTGTCTGCGCCGCAGCCGCCATTGGGTTCGTCATCGCTCGACTGGTTCAGTCGGGTGTCGACGCCAACCCGAAGGCCTGACGCGTTGTCCCATCCCGTGATGCTGACCGACGAAGACGAAAGCCTTTCGTCGATCGTCGGGCGGCTGGCGACCGAGACGAAGAGCCTCGCGACGGCGGAAGTCGCTGTCTACAAGGCGAAGTTCGGCGAAACGGCCAACGCGTACAAGTCGGCGGCAATGTTCTTCGCGGTCGCCGGCGTACTGGCGCTGGCCGCGCTGATCGCACTGCTGGTCGGTGCGATCTTGACGCTGGCAACGCTGGTAGGGCCTGGATGGTCGACCGTGATCGTCGTCGTTGCGGTGCTGGCGCTGGCCGGCATCCTGGCGATGATCGGCAAGTCGAAGCTTCAGACCAAGAGCGAGCCCGTATCATGACATCCGCCAAAGTCGCCGCCGCAGAGATCGAAGCCGCCCTCGCCCGCCAGCGCGTCATGATGACGGTTGGGCAGTTGCAGGACCGGCTCAATCCCAAGCGGCTAGCGCTGAACGCCAGCCGCGACGTCGCCGATGCCGGCACCGCCGCACTGACCGCCAGCGTCGAGACGGTGAAGCGCAATCCGGGACCGACGGCGGGGTTCGCCGCGGTCGCCGGGCTGTTCCTCGCGCGGCACCGGATCGTCGGACTGTTCCGCCGCGGGCGCTGACTGCGCTCACCGCCTTGAAACCTTAAAGTCCCGGCTCGCGTTGAACCCTCATTGCATTGAACGGCGAGCAGCTTGCCACCAGAAGGACATTTCCATGACCGACGCAAAGACCACCGCAAACGAAGCCGCCCACGAGACCGAGAGCCGCCTGCGTGAAGGTCTCGACACCGTCCGCGAGACCGCATCGAAGGTCTATCACGACGCCGGCGAAAAGGCCTCCGAGGTTCTCGAAGTCTCGCGGGAGAAGACGAAGCGGGTCGTCAACAATCTCGAATCCAATCCGCTCGGCATTCTCGTCGGCGGTCTCGCCGTCGGTGCGCTCGCCGGGGCGCTGATCCCGCGTTCGGCGCGCGAGAAGGAATTGCTCGCTCCCGTCGGCAAGCGTCTCAGCGAGACCGTCGTGGCCGCCACCGCCGCCGCCAAGGCAGCAGGCCAGTCGGAACTCGGCGAACTCGGCCTTACCAAGGACAATGCACGCGGCCAGGCCAAGGGTTTGCTCGAAGGCGTCGTCAAGGCGCTGACCACCGCGGGTACTGCAGGTGCGAAGGCCGTTTCGCAAAAGCCGACCGTCTAAATAGAACGAAGGGTTCAAACCGCGGGTCCAACACGCTAGGGAGGCGGCAATCACCTCCCTAGGAAAGCAAGCGCATGAGCAAGCTCCACCTCGTATTCGGCGGCCGCGTCAGCGACCCGCGCACCCTGGATTTCAACGATCTGAGCAAGATCGAATTCGTCGGCGTGTTCCCCGACTATGCCAGCGCCGAGAAGGCTTGGCGTGCTGCAGCGCAGCGTACCGTCGACGATGCGGAGATGAAATTCGTGGTCGTCCACCTCCACCGCATGCTCGAGCCCAACCTGACGGGTTCGACCGCCGCCTGACCCATTCTGACGCCGTCATTTCCGCGAAGGCGGGAACTCATACTGGCTACCGCTGCGAACAGATCGCACCGGCATAGGCTATGGATCCCCGCCTGCGCGGGGATGACGGAGCGTTGGGGTAAGGCGTGCTCGGCCCCTACCCCTCCCTCCGAGGGCAGGGAAAGGCAACGATGGGTGAGGCCAGATACGACCGGGCTAACTCCCGGTAAGCAGCAGCCGGTAACGGCCGCGCATTCCCGCCCCGATGCTTGGTTCGACACACCCCGTCGCGCCTCCCCCACCCGGTCGTGGTCCTCTGCGCCGGTTGTTTGCCCCCCGCCCACGGAGGGTAGAGATACGTCGACACAGCCGACGAAGGCGCACAATCGCGACCTTCCCCCACCCGTTCGTGCTGAGTAGAGACCGAGTAGCTCCGCAAGGAGCGTATCGAGGGCTCGTATCGAAGCACAGGTCCCGAGCGCCAACCTGTCGTTCGATACGCCGCTTCGACAAGCTCAGCAGCTACTCAGGACGAACGGCGTTTGCGGTAATGTGTTGAGGCGGTGTAATCGAAGGAACCGGATATGTCCGCGGAAGCATGAGGCGTATCCGTGAAACTCAGCCGCCCTAAGCCGCCCGGTAATGCCAAAGCAACAACGGCCGAGCCAGCACCAGCCCCGCCAGGAACCCACCGATATGCGCGCCAATCGCAATCGGCCCGCTAGCGCCAACCGAAGCGCCGAACCCGGCCAGCCCCATCAGCAACTGGATCCCGATCCACGCCGCGGCCAGCCACACCACGTGCACGACCCCCGACGGCACCGGCCCGATCGCCTTGGCCCGCCGCTTGCCGTACAGAAGCGCGTAAGCGCCGACGATCGCTGAAATCGCGCCGCTCGCCCCGATCATCGGCGCGGTCGACTCCGGCCCAAACGCCCAATGCCCCGCCGCCGCGGCATAGGCGCCAACGACGTACAGAATGACCAACCCAAGTGGCCCAAGCGCGCGCTCGACGAACTGTCCGCAATAGACCAGCATCACGAGGTTCAACGCAATATGTGCCCACCCGCCATGGATCAGCGTCGCGGTCAGCGGCGTCGCCCAGGCGGACACGACAAACATATGGTCGCCCCCTGAACCATCAAAGGGCATGCCGAGATCGGTCATCCGCAACGGGATGAACCCCGCATTCACCGCCCAATAGGGCAGCACGTTCGCCAGCAGCAGGAACGCGGACACGATGATCGTCACGATCGTGATGACCGCCGTCGCCCGCGTCTCCAGGAACTTCATGTCGGTCAGATGAACTCGATCTTGGACACGACATAATAGCGCTCGCCGGCCGGCACCGTCACCTCGACCTCTTCGTCGAGCTTGCGCCCGATCAGCCCGCGACCGAGCGGCGAATTGTACGAGATGCGGCCGGTCTTGGCGTTCGCCTCGGTCTGGCCGACGATCTGGTACTTGATCGGCTTGTCGTTCTCGTCGAGCAGCGTAACCGTCGCGCCGAACACGACCTTGTCGCCCGACAGATCCTTAGGGTCGATGATCTGCGCGCGCGAGAGCTTGTCCTCGATGTCCGAGATCGATGCCTCGACCTGGCCCTGACGCTCCTTGGCGGCATGATATTCCGCGTTCTCCGACAGATCGCCGTGTGCGCGCGCCTCTTCGATCGCATCGACGATCGTCGGGCGTTCGGCCTTCAGGCGCTTGAGATCCGCGCTCAGCGTCTCATAGCCTTCCTGCAGCATCGGCATCTTTTCGACGGTCGCCATCATCTCGTCCCCAAATCCATTTCCCCGTGCGAGGCCCTGTACCAGCCCCGCCCACACATCATTCTCATGTCGGGATCAGTCGTGCGACTGCGAATAATAGGATTGCAGCGGCCGTACTTCAAGGCTGTGCGTCGAAAGCTTGGCGATCGCCTTCGCCGCTTCGAGCGAGGCGGGCGCGGTCGTGAAATACGGAATGCGCTGGCCGAGCGCGGACGCACGGATCGGCTGCGAGTCCTTCAGGCTCTGCCACCCCTCGGTGGTGTTGAAGATCAGCGCGATATCGCCGTCCTTGATCCGGTCGACGATATGCGGCCGACCCTGGGCCACCTTGTTGACCTTCTCGACGTGAAGGCCAGCCTGCGCGAGGTGATCCGCGGTGCCGCCGGTAGCCACGATCTTGAAGCCGGTGTCGATCAAGGCCCGCGCCGCCTCGACGATCATCGCCTTATCGCCGTCCTTCACGCTGACGAACACATTGCCCTTGGTCGGCAGGATCGTGCCCGCGCCAAGCTGCGCCTTGGCGAATGCGATCGTGAAATCGGGATCGATTCCCATGACTTCGCCCGTGGACTTCATTTCCGGTGACAACACCGGATCGACGCCGGGGAATTTGTTGAAGGGGAACACCGCCTCCTTCACCGCATAATAGGGGATATGCCGGTCGATCGGCGGCAGGTCCTTCAGCTTCTCGCCCGCCATCACGCGCGCGGCGATCTTGGCGATGGGCACGCCGATCGCCTTGGCGACGAACGGCACGGTGCGCGATGCCCGCGGGTTGACCTCGATGAGGTAGACCAGCCCGTCCTTCACCGCGAACTGGATGTTCATCAGGCCGACCACCGACAGGGCATGCGCGAGCGCGACCGTCTGGCGCTCGATCTCGGCGATGATCTCCGCCGACAGCGAGTAAGGCGGGATCGAGCACGCAGAGTCACCCGAATGGACGCCCGCCTCCTCGATATGCTGCAACACGCCCGCGACCACCACGTCGGTCCCGTCGCAGATCGCGTCGACATCGACCTCGATCGCGTCACGCAGATACTGGTCGATCAGCACCGGCGAGTCGCCCGACACCTGCACCGCGGTCGCGATATAGTGATCGAGCTGCCCGAGCGTATCGACGATCTCCATCGCCCGGCCACCCAGCACGTAAGACGGCCGCATCAGCACCGGATAGCCGATCCGCTCCGCCGCCGCGACCGCCTCGTCCCGGCTCCGCGCCAAGCCGTTGGCAGGCTGCAACAGCCCGAGCTTGGTAATCAGCGCCGCGAACCGCTCACGGTCCTCCGCGAGATCGATCGCATCGGGCGTCGTGCCAAGGATCGGAATGCCCGCGGCTTCAAGCGCACGCGCGAGGTTCAGCGGCGTCTGCCCGCCGAACTGCACGATCACGCCGACGAGTTCGCCCTTCGACGCCTCGACATGCAGGATCTCCAGCACGTCCTCGGCAGTCAGCGGCTCGAAATACAGCCGGTCCGACGTATCGTAATCGGTCGACACCGTCTCCGGGTTGCAGTTGACCATGATCGTCTCGTAGCCCGCATCCGCCAGCGCAAAGCACGCATGGCAGCAGCAATAATCGAACTCGATCCCCTGCCCGATCCGGTTCGGTCCGCCGCCGAGAATGACGATCTTCTTCCGATCCGTAGGCTCGGACTCGTTCTCGGGCTCGCCGAAGCTTGGCGCCTCGTAGGTCGAGTACATATACGGCGTCTTCGCATCGAACTCCGCCGCGCAGGTGTCGATCCGCTTGAACACCGGCCGCACACCCAGCTTCACGCGGTGCGCGCGCACCTCGTCCTCGGTCACGCCGCCGGTCATCGCCTTGACGACTTCGTGGATCAGCCCCGAACCGCGCGCAATGCCGCGGTTCATGCCGCGCAGATTCGCCGATTGCAGCGCCAGCCACGCCAGCCGCTTGTCGCTGAACCCCATGCTTTTGAGCCGCCGCATGCCCGGCGCGTCGATCGGCAGGCCGTCCTTCATCACCTCGGCCTCGGCCGCGATGATCTCGGCGATCCGCTCGAGGAACCACGGATCGTACTTGGCGATCGCATGCACCTCGGCGACCGTGAAGCCCTCGCGCAACGCCTGCGCCGCGACCAGCAACCGGTCCGGCGTCGCCATCGCCAGCGCCGCCTCGATTTCCGCACGCGGCGCGCCGACCAGATGATCGACCTGGTTGAAACCGCTGAGGCCCGTCTCGAGCCCGCGCAACGCCTTCTGCATGGACTCGTGGATGTTGCGACCGATCGCCATGACCTCGCCGACCGACTTCATCGCCGTGCCGAGCAAGTTGGACGCGCCCTTGAACTTCTCGAACGCGAACCGCGGAATCTTCGTCACGACGTAATCGATCGTCGGCTCGAACGCGGCCGGCGTCGCGCCGGTGATGTCGTTCTCGATCTCGTCGAGCGTGTAGCCCACCGCCAGCTTCGCCGCGACCTTGGCGATCGGGAAGCCGGTCGCCTTAGACGCCAGTGCCGAAGACCGCGAGACGCGCGGGTTCATCTCGATGACGATCAGCCGGCCGTCCTTCGGATTCACTGCGAACTGGACGTTCGAACCGCCTGTTTCGACACCGATTTCGCGCAACACCGCGATCGATGCGTTGCGCATGATCTGGTATTCCTTGTCGGTCAGCGTCAGCGCCGGCGCGACCGTGATCGAATCGCCGGTATGGACGCCCATCGGATCGACATTCTCGATCGAGCAGATGATGATCGCGTTGTCCTTGCGGTCGCGCACCACCTCCATCTCGTACTCTTTCCAGCCGAGCAGCGATTCCTCGATCAGCACTTCGGTGGTCGGCGAGAGATCGAGCCCGTTGCGGACGATCGCGATGAACTCCTCGCGATTGTACGCGATCCCGCCGCCCGAGCCGCCCATCGTGAAGCTCGGCCGGATGATCGACGGAAGTCCGGTCTTCTCAAGGCCTTCGAGCGCTTCTTCGACAGTATGTGCGATCGCCGAGCGCGCGCTTTCCAGCCCGATCCGGTCCATCGCATCGCGGAACTTCAGCCGGTCCTCGGCCATGTCGATCGCATCCGCATCCGCGCCGATCATCGTCACGCCGAACTTTTCGAGCGTACCGTCATGGAACAGCGCGAGTGCGGTGTTGAGCGCGGTCTGGCCGCCCATCGTCGGGAGGATCGCGTCCGGCCGCTCCTTCTCGATGATCTTGGCGACGATCGCCGGCGTGATCGGCTCGACATAGGTCGCGTCCGCCAGCTCGGGATCGGTCATGATTGTCGCGGGGTTCGAATTGACGAGGACGATCCGGTAGCCCTCCTCTTTCAACGCCTTGATCGCCTGCGTGCCCGAATAATCGAACTCGCACGCCTGGCCGATGACGATGGGTCCTGCGCCGATGACGAGGATCGAGGAGATGTCGGTGCGTTTTGGCATTATTTGGCCTGTAGTATCTCGCTGACCAACGCTCCGAGAAGCGCATTAGCCAAAGCGACTATGGTTGGGTTCGAGTAACGCTTGATCAATTCGCCAAGGGCGCGAATAAGCGTTTCGTATAAAAGAAAAGAACGAAAGGTTCCGGCCCTGATCAATTCACGCCCGGCCTTAACTTCACCTAAAATCTGCTCTCTCAAGCCCGGCTGGTCAGGATCACCGTTGTCAACTTCTAGAGCGCCGACCAAATCATCGATCGGCTGAACAACGGCCACCGACTGGTTGTGATTTAGAGAAACTATACGATCTGAAGCGGGAATTTTGATGCCGCCCAAGGGGTCAGAGTCGATCCGTTCCAACACAATCTTATCGGCAGCGATTAACTCCTCCGCTTGCCTGAGACCTGCAGCGGTAAGCTCGATCGGCTGGTTCTGGACATCCCCTAAAAGCAGAGGCCCTTCTGCCCACTTGACGTCGACGAAGTGCATCATCGCGCGATTCAACCATCTGGTGTTGTCGTCGAGCGCGTAAAGGGATTTCGCTTCCGCGAAACTAACTTCGTCCTTAGCTAATATGTTCGAGGCATAGTAAACGGCAACCAGAAGGTGCTCCTCGAAGGATGTGTAGCCTCCGACGAGAATAGTCACTGCAACGATCCCACAAACCGTTCGAACAGATAAAGGCTGTCCTGCGGCCCCGGGCTCGCCTCCGGGTGATATTGCACCGAAAACGCCGGCTTGTCGGTCAGCTCCAGCCCCGCATTCGAGCCGTCGAACAACGACACATGCGTCTCGCGCACATTGCTCGGCAGGCTGTCGCGTTCGACCGCGAAACCGTGGTTCATGCTGGTGATCTCGACCACGCCGTCGGCGAGGCGCTTGACCGGGTGGTTGGCGCCGCGGTGGCCCTGGAACATCTTGGTCGTGGTCGCGCCGACCGCGAGGCCGAGCAACTGGTGGCCGAGGCAGATGCCGAACAGCGGCTTGCCCGTCTCGAGCAACCGACGGATCACCGGCACTGCGTATTCGCCGGTCGCCGCGGGGTCGCCGGGGCCGTTCGACAGGAAGATGCCGTCGGGGGCGAGCGCCATCACCTGCTCGAAACTGGCGGTGGCGGGGACGACGGACACCTTCGCGCCGGCGGCGACAAGGTTGCGGAAGATGTTGCGCTTGCTGCCGTAATCGATCGCCACGACGTGAGGGCGCACCTTCTGCTCCCCTCCCGCATCGCGGGAGGGGTCGGGGGAGGGCATGGCCTCAAACGGGGTGGGCGCTGATTGGTCAGCCCCTCCCCCGACCCCTCCCGCAAGCGGGAGGGGAGCAGACGCGCCCTCTCCTGCTTGCGAGCTATCACCATAACCAAACCCCAGCTTCCAAGTCCCCCCCGGCGCATCCTCGCCCCAGCCATAATGCATCTCCGTCGACACGTCCTTGGCAAGGTCCATCCCCTCCAGCCCCGGCCAGCCCCGCGCCATCACCAGCAACGCCGCCACGTCGAACTCGCCACTCGCCGAATGCGCGATCACCCCATTAGGCGCGCCCGCCACCCGGATCCGCCGCGTCAGCGCGCGCGTGTCGACACCGGAAAGCCCGATCCGCGCATGCCGCTTCATCCAACCATCCAGCCCCTCGACCGCGCGGAAGCTCGACGGCTGAGTCACGTCCTCGCGGACGACGATCCCCAGCGCGTGCGGATCGTCCGCCTCGATGTCGTCGGGGTTCGCGCCGACATTGCCGATGTGCGGAAACGTGAAGCAGATCATCTGGCCGGCGAACGACGGGTCGGTCAGCACCTCCTGATAGCCGGTCATCGCGGTGTGGAAGCACACTTCGCCGACCGCATGGCCCTCCGCGCCGAACCCGCGCCCCCAGATCACGTCGCCATTGGCGAGGACGAGCACGCCCGTCGCGCCGGTCGGCTTTGGCATGGACGCGGGTGTGGGCTGGGTGTCGGCCATCAGGCTGGGCACTCTCTTTAGGTTGTCGATGTCGCTAAGTGGTGTCCGCTAAGGCCGGCGCGCCGCAGCGTCAATCTGTTAAACCAGTGGCGGACGCGCTATCCCGTCGGGCTATCCCGAACCGCCTGAAAGACCAGTACATGATTCGCGACGACATCAAGGCCGCGCAGCTGACCGCCATGAAGGCCGGCGACAAGACGAGCCGCAACGCCATCTCGTTGATCCAGGCCGCAATCAAGAACCGCGACATCGAGGCGCGTGCCGGTAAGGCCCCCGACAGCGACGACGCGCTGGTCGTCGAAGTGCTCCAGAAGATGGTGAAGCAGCGCCGCGAATCGATCGAGATGTTTTCCAAGGGTGGCCGCCAGGAACTCGCCGATGCGGAGAGCGCCGAGGTCGCGGTGATCGAACGCTTCCTCCCCGCGCAGATGAGCGAAGCGGAAACAACCGCGGCGATCGAGGCGATCAAGACGGAGCTCGGCGCGTCGGGCATGAAGGACATGGGCCGCGTCATGGCGGAACTGAAGGCGCGGCATACGAGCGAGCTGGACATGAGCAAGGCGAGCGGCCTGGTGAAGGCCGCGCTGGCGTAAATTTCGCTTCCGCCCCCTCCCGCAGGCGGGAGGGGGTACCTTCTGCTCCCCTCCCGCCTGCGGGAGGGGTCGGGGGAGGGCAGTACCACAAAGGAAACGGAGCATTGGAACAACGCACCCGCATCCGAGCCCTCCGCGCCAACCCGACGCGCGCCGAAAGCGCACTATGGCAACACCTTGCCGCGCGTCGGACCTGTGGCGTGCGGTTCAACCGCCAAGTTCCGGTCGGCCCCTTCATCTGCGATTTCGCCTCGCGCGGCGCCAGACTCGTGATCGAGGTCGACGGCGGACAGCATGACTGGCACTCCGACGACGATGCGCGGCGGACGCGCTTCATCGAAAACCAAGGCTTTCGAGTGATCCGGTTCTGGAACAACGACGTGCTGGAGCGGATGGAGGGCGTCGTGGCCGAGATCGCGCGCGTGCTTGCGGAACGCCCCTCCCCTAACCCCTCCCGCAAGCGGAAGGGGGACTCGGTTGCGCTCGCCGCGAACGCAGCCCCTCTTCTACTCCCCTCCCGCCTGCGGGAGGGGTCGGGGGAGGGCATCGCCACGCAAGCCGCACCCGAAAAAGTCACCCCATGGCGCTAACCCCACAATTCCTCGACGAACTCCGCGCCCGCACCTCGCTCAGCGCGCTCGTCGGCAAGACCACCAAGCTCACCAAGGCCGGGCGCGAGCACAAGGGATGCTGCCCGTTCCACAACGAGAAGACGCCGTCCTTCTACGTCAACGACGACAAGGGCTTCTACCATTGCTTCGGCTGCTCCGCCCACGGAGACGCAATCAAGTGGATGACCGACCAGCGCGGCCTCCCCTTCATGGACGCGGTCAAGGAACTCGCGCAGGCCGCCGGGATGGACATGCCCGCGATGGATCGCCAGTCCGCCGCCAAGGCCGAGCGCGCCAAGGGCCTGCACGAAGTCATGTCCGACGCCGCCGACTGGTTCGTCGAGCAACTGAACGGCCTACCCGGCACCGACGCCCGCGCCCTCCTCGACCGCCGCGGGATCACCCCGGAGACGGCGCGCACGTTCGGCATGGGGTTCGCCCCCGACAGCCGCGGCAAGCTCAAGACCGCGCTAAGCACCTACGGCGACGCGATGCTAGTCGAGTCCGGCATGCTCATCTCGGTCGAAGGCAAGGACCCCTACGACCGGTTCCGCGGCCGGCTGATGATCCCGATCCGCGACCCCCGTGGCCGGACGATCGCGTTCGGCGGACGCGTGCTCGACGGTGGCGAGCCCAAATACCTGAACTCCCCCGACACGCCGCTCTTCGACAAGGGCCGCACGCTCTACAATCTCGACCGCGCCGCGCCCGCGTCGCGGAAATCCGGCCGGATGCTGGTCGTCGAGGGCTATATGGACGTCATCGCGCTCGCCCAGGCCGGCTTCGGCGAAGCAGTCGCCCCGCTCGGCACCGCGCTGACCGAAGCGCAGCTCGAACGGCTGTGGCGGATGGTCGACGTGCCGCTGCTCTGCTTCGACGGCGACGGTGCGGGCCAGAAGGCAGCCCTCCGCGCCGCGCACCGCGCACTTCCCCTGCTCGCCCCCGGCCACAGCCTCGCCTTCGTCACGCTCCCGCAAGGGCAGGACCCCGACGACCTCGTCCGCACCCAGGGCCCCGGCGCATTCGAGGCGTTGCTGAAAAAACCCGAAGCGCTCGTCGACCGGCTCTGGGCGTCCGAAGTCGCCGCCGAGGCACTCGACACACCCGAACAGCGCGCCGGCCTCAAGCGCCGCCTCCACGAACTCGCAGAGGGCATCGCCGACCCCTCGGTGAAGCAGCAATACCACGCCGAGTTCAAGAACCGCTTCTACGAGCATTTCAAACCGGTCCGCGCGCCCTTCGTGCCGAGAGGCGAACGCCCCAAAGGCGGCTGGAAGCCCCCCCTCGCCCCGGTCACCGAGGATGCGAAAGCCTTCCTCGCCACCGGAATCGACCGCGTGCTGGCCAAGGCGGTACTCGCCGGGCTGATCCGCCATCCCGTTGAAATCGCCCGCCACATGGAGGTGCTCGGCCCCCTCCAGATGATCGACGGCGCGCTCGGTCGGCTGTTCGAGGCGGTCGTGGATGTTGCACTTGAGGATCAGAAGCTTGATAGCGGGCGACTTCTCACCATATTGGCGAGGTCCGGTTTCAATTCAGTCGCGAGTGATCTGTTGAGAGCCGATACGATGCCCTATTCGTTCACGCAGACCACGGCCGATCCCGACCGCGTCCGCGCCGACCTCGACGAGGCGATCGCGATCATGGTCGCCCGTCCCGAGGTCGATGCGGCGCTGAAGCAGGCGACCGCGGCGATGCAGACGCACTTCACGGAAAGCGCGTTCGAACGACAAGTGGCGATGGTAAGAGAGAAACAGGCGTTGGAAGTCCGACTTGCAAATCTTGTACAGTCGAACGAAGACGCCCGAGCGTTGGGTACCGAGGGCGATTGATGGCTAAGGCGAACATGGCGGAACCCGCCGAGACGAACGAAACCGGCGATGCGCCGCTGATCGACATGAACGATGCGTCGATCAAGAAGGTCATCGCGCGCGCCAAGAAGCGTGGCTACATCACCTATGAGCAGCTCAACGAAGCGCTGCCGCAGGGCGAGATGTCGTCCGACCAGATCGAGGACATCAGCGCCGCGCTGAGCGAGATGGGCATCAACATCGTCGAGAACGACGAAGCCGGCGAGGACGGCGAGACCGAGCCCGCCAAGGACGACGAGGACGAGCCGGAGGCCGCCGATGCGGATGCCGACACAGGCCCCGCGATCGAGAAGAAGAAAGAGACGATCGATCGCACCGACGATCCGGTCCGCATGTACCTGCGCGAGATGGGCGCGGTCGAGCTGCTCAGCCGCGAGGGCGAGATCGCGATCGCCAAGCGGATCGAGGCGGGTCGCGACACGATGATCCTGGGTCTGTGCGAATCGCCGATCACCTTCAACGCGATCATCGACTGGTCGACCGCGCTCAACGAGGGCACGATGCAGCTGCGCGAGATCATGGATCTCGATGCGATGCTGTCGAAGGATCCCGCGCCCGAAGCGATGGCGGACGACGCCGAAGAGGGCGACGGCGAGATCAGCGAGAGGAACGCCGGCCCCTCGTTCAAGGAAGAGGCCGAGCCCGAAGAGCCGTCGGTCGACGAGGACGAGGAGGGTGACGGCGAACGCCGCGGGCCTCGCGCGTCCGACGACGAGGAGGAGGACAACACCCTCAGCCTCGCGCAGATGGAGGAACAGCTCAAGCCGATCGCGCTCGAGCGCTTCGCCAGCATCACCGCGCTCTACAAGAAGTTCAGCAAGATCCAGCAGAGCCGCGTCGACGCGATGGGCATCGGCGGCGATTTCTCCGCGGCCGACGAGCGCAAGTATCAGAAGCTGCGCGAGGAACTCACGGCGGAAGTCGAGAGCGTCCAGTTCCACAACGCCAAGATCGAATATCTGGTCGATCAGCTCTATGCCTATAACCGGCGCCTGACCGCGCTGGGCGGCCAGATGCTGCGCCTCGCCGAGCGCCACAAGGTGCCGCGCAAGGACTTCCTCGATCGCTATGTCGGTCACGAGATCGACGAGAACTGGCTGGCGACGGTCAACAAGGTCGACAAGAAGTGGACCGCGTTCGTCGCCAACGAGAGCGAGGCGGTCGAGCGCATCCGCGCCGAGATCGCCGACATCACGCAGCAGACCGGCATGGCGCTCGTCGAGTTCCGCCGCCTCGTCAACATGGTCCAGAAGGGCGAGCGCGAGGCGCGTATCGCCAAGAAGGAGATGGTCGAGGCGAACCTGCGGCTGGTGATCTCGATCGCCAAGAAATACACCAACCGCGGCCTGCAGTTCCTGGATCTGATCCAGGAGGGCAATATCGGCCTGATGAAGGCGGTCGACAAGTTCGAGTATCGCCGCGGCTACAAGTTCAGCACCTATGCG
>JAYVRZ010000246.1:0-5244 GCA_043775965.1 Sphingomonas sp. | reverse complement strand
ATCCAGATCGACGCGAACCACATCCGCGCATGGTTGTGCAGCCAGCCCTGTTCGACCAGTTCCTTCGCCCAGTCGTCGAAGCCTTCGACACCGGTGCGCCCTTCAATCGCTTGCTCGTATGCACGTCGCAGCCCCGAGCTGGCGGCGAGCTGCTCATGCCCGTCGATCACCTGCTGCTGATAGTCCGCCCAGATGGACGGGTGGGTCTCCAGATGTCCTTTGAAGTAGGTCCGCCAGAACACCTCCTGAACGAACTTCTCGGCACCCTCGCGCCCGTGCGCGTCGATTGCGGCAGCGGCAACCTCATGCTCGGTCACCAGCCGGCGTCGTAGATATGGTGACAGGGCCGAGGTCGTCGAAATATTGTCCGGCCCGGCGTCAGTATTGCGACGATCCGCATATATCTGCCCGGACAGCCGGGTAAAGGTGTTTAGCCGGTCGAGGCCGGCAGCGCGTGTGAAGTCTGAAAAATCTGGCATAAGGTGTATCTAGTCTCTCAACGGCCCGTATTCACCCCGGACTGCAGTGGTCTGGATCGCTTGTCCGTTGTCGACCGGTAGGGAATGCAGCATGAGCAGTTCATGATCGATCTGAACACCGCCACCGCCAAAGAGCTTGATGCCATTCCTGAGTTGAAAGGGCACGGCTTTGAGATTGTTCGCTATCGTGAGGAGCGAGGCCGCTTCGATGCGTTGCGGCAGCTCGACGAAGTGCCGGGTCTTACGGGTAAGTGGGACGGCGCCAACGATCAGTTATCGGTATAGGCGCCGCTGCGGTCAGGCGACCTTCGCCGATCGACCAAAAAGCTTCCATCCCAACAGTCCAGCAATCAGCAGGCCGACGATCACCCAGGTCAAATTGCCAAGCAAGCTTGCGATGGTCTGCACCTGGTCGCTGAAAGCGCGGCCCAGCGAAACGTAGATCAGCAGCCACAGGATTTCACCGGCGACGTCGAGCATAATGAACCTGACCCACGGGTACTCTGTTAGACCGCTGGTAACGTTGATCCATGGGCCGAGGGGGCCGATCAGCCATCGGCTGAAGAAAATGCCCCAGCCTGCCCATTTACGTGAGTAGGCCTCGGCCATCTCGACCTTATCCGTCCCGCCAATCCGCTTCGTCACCGCCGCCAGCAGCGGCCGGCCGCCATATCGACCGAAGGCGTAGCCGAGCTGATCACCGACGATCGCGCCGGCAGCGCCGGCGAACACCACCGGCCAGAAATCGAGCTCGCCCTGAGCGACGAACGAACCCATCGCAATCAGCGTGACAGAGCTGGGGAACGGCATGCCCGCTGCGGCGAAGACCATCACGCCGAACAAGGCGGGAAGCCCGTATGTGGTCAGGAGTTCGAGGAGCTGTTCGGTCATCTGCCGGCAGTCGGCTTCTGAGTGAACGACCTGGGTGGTGGTCCGGGCGGCGGGTAGGGAGGGCGCACGTGGATGATCGCGTAGGTTAGCTTGGCTTCGATGTCAGCGACCGAGCGACCGCTATCGCGCGCAATTCGGCCGAGGGGACGGTGGTCTGGCGCTGGCGGTAAACTTAGCGCCTGATGCAGCACGTGGGGCGGGACGTGGTACGAATGCGCGACATAGCCGATTGTCATCCATCGTTCGATCGGCTCGTCGCGGTGCGCGTTCCAGTAGATCGCGTCGCTGATGGTCCGGACTGCATGATAGCCGGTGAAAGCGACCACCGCGACAAACAGGCCGATGAGCAAACGTCGCCAGAGTTGCTTGCGTGTAACCTTCATCGTCATCATCCGATTAGGATCCGGGCACCGAGTGCGGCGATCAACGCGAGCGGCATAGCGACCGCGCCGACCTTCAGGAACTGCCAAAACGACACGTCCTCGCCCTCACGGCGGATCGCCTGCAGCCACAGGATCGTCGCGAGGCTGCCCGTGATCGAAAGGTTCGGTCCCAGGTCGACGCCGATCAGCAGCCCGTCGACGACCAGCCGCGGCGGCTGCGCTTGCGCCACGGCGGTGCTAGCAACGAGCCCGGCTGGCAAATTGTTCATGAGGTTCGACCCGAACGCCAGGATCGTGCCCGACACCGCCGACGCCTGCGCCGGGTCGGCCGATACGGTCCGCAGGGCTTGTGCGACCCAACCGATCACGCCGGTCAGGTCGAGCGCCTCGACCAGCACGAACAGTCCCGCGACCAGCGGCAGCACGCTCCACGAGATATCCTTCAGCAGCGGCAGTGGCGACGACCGCGCGATCGCGCAGACCGCCAGCGTCGTGACGATCCCCGCGATCGCGGTTGGCAGGCCCAGTTCGATGTCGAGCGCAGAAACCACCAGCAAAACGATGGCTGTTGCGACAAGCCCGACGAACGCGGCCTTGCCCCCGGCGGTCAGCGGCGTGCGCTCGACGTCGCTGATACAAGTGCCCGCCAGCCGCGTACGCTGGGTCCAGCGCAGCACGAGGAACGTGACCAGGATCGACGCCAACGACGGCAGCGCGAACGAGGCAAACCACTGGCCAAGCGGCGGCATGTGCCCACCGTACAGCACAAGGTTGGCAGGGTTGGAGATCGGCAGCACAAAACTGGCGGCGTTGGCGATCAGTGCACAGGCGAACAGCAGAGGCAGCGGATCAGCCTTCGCTTTCTTCGCGGCGGCATAGACCGCAGGCGTCAGCACGACAGCGGTCGCGTCGTTCGACAGGAATGTCGTGGTGACGATCCCGGTGACGTAGACGAGGGCGAACAGGCGCGCGGTCGATCCGTTCGAATGCATCGCTGCGGTCGCCGCGACCCAGTCGAACAAGCCTTCTGAACGTGCGACCTCGCTGAGCAGCATCATGCCGATCAGGAACAGATAGACGTCGAGCCCCTTGGCGACCGCGCCGATCGCCGACGGCAGTGGCATCAACCCGAACAGAAGCAGGAGTATAGCGCCTGCGACCGCCCAGATGGCTTCCGATAAGCGGAACGGGCGAGCGATCACCGCGGCGGTCGAGGCGGCACAGATGCCCCAGGTGGCGCCGGTCGCCAGGATCACCAGTGTTTGCCGTTCTTGTTGGGGCCGAGCTGTCCGCCCGGGATGCCGTGTTCAGGCCAGGCGCCGATGCTATGGATGTCGCGACCCGGCGCGATCGGCAGACCGCGGCGGGGAATATCGGCTTCGCCCCGGACGAGCAGCTCGATGACGTCGCGGTCGGTGCCGACGGTCGCTTCGATCAAATGCAAACCCGCCGACAGCGATATTCCCGCGGTCCACAGGCCCGTTCCCGTCTCGACCATCGGCTTTGCCATGCCGCCGTCGATCGCCAGCATCACGGGGGCGTCGGTGCGACCGAACAGCTTGACGACGATCTCGACGTCTCCGGGTCTCGGTACCTGGGTCGGGTCGGCGGGGCGGGTGACGAGCCGGATGTCGGCCGGAGATATGATATGGACGAACGGCCAGTCGCTTCCCGTCTCCTTGAAGCGCCAACTCGGCACGCGGCCGTGCACCGTCACGATCGAAAAGCCCGGTCGTCCGCCGCCTTCCTCGATCTCGCCGGTCGATCGCGTCGCACCGTAAACGACGCGACCATCGTTGATCAGCTCGTTGTAATGCGTATGGCCGGTATCGACGAATGCGACGCGGGCATCGGCGAACAACCGGGCGATGTCCTCGCCGTCCGCCGCAAGGTCTCCGGGATAGGCGTGCATGAAGACGACCGGCACCTGTCCCTCCGCCTCCGCGCGTGCCAGTTCGGCCAGCAGACGGTTGCGATGGTGCATCGTCAGCCGGAAGTCGGGGCCTCCGGCACCGGCCGAGATGATGTCGACATAGATGCAGCGATGCCCCGCCATGACCTCGACCTCAGGGCGATTGGCCTCAGGAAAGGCGGCATCATAGTTGGAAAGATCGCCAAGCTCGAAGTCGTGATCGCCGGGGATGACGCGGTACGGTAGTCTCAGTGGTGAGAGCGTCTCGGTAATGACGCGATACTGCTCGGGCGTCGCGTGGTTCGCATTGTCGCCGGGCAGGTAGACGAATGCCGCGGCGTCGCCGACCTGCGCGTTGATCTCGGCGACGATCGCGGCAAGCCGGTCGCGGCCTTCCCAGTTCGTCGCCTCGTCCATGTGCAGATCACCGATGTGGACCCAGGTCAGCGAAGGGGTGTTCACTTGTGCGTCTCCGGCATGGCGGTGAGGTAAAGGATGAACCCGGCGGCGGCGATTCCGGCAAGAGTCAGGAAGCTGGCCGTGTATCCCGCCCACACGATGATCGATCCCGCCAGCGTGGCTGATAGCGCCGCACCCAGCCCAAACACGCTCGACACTACGCCCTGGCCGACGTTGAAGCGCCCGCTGCCTTTGGTCAGGTCTGCGACGATCACGGGGAACAGCGCACCGAAGATGCCTGCACCGATGCCGTCCAGCGCCTGCACGCCAACCAGCCACCATGGATCGTTCGACACGGTGTAGAGCGCGCCGCGTGCGGCAAGAAAGCCGAACGCGACGAGAAACATCGGCTTCGTGCCCCAGCGCTCGGTGTTGCGCCCGACGACGATCGCGACGGGCACCATAACTAGCTGCGCAGCGACGATGCAGGCGGCGGTGAGCGAGGTCGCCTTGTCCGTGCCCACAGTGCGTCCAAGCAGCTGGCTGACCGAGGTCAGCATCGCGGCGTTGGAAAGGTGGAAAGTGAAGGCGGCTGCGCCGAAGATCATCAGCGGGCGGTTCTCGAGCAAGGTTTTCCAGCCGCTTGGCTCCTCGCACCCTTCCTCGGGCTCGCAGTCCAGCCCGCGTGCGACCGCGTTGTCGATGTCGTCGTTGTTGATGCGCATCGACACGAAGACGCTGGCGACCGTCAATCCCGCCATCAGCCAGAACACGACGACCGGCCCGAACTTCCACGCCAGCACACCTGCCAACCCTGCCGACACGGCGTTGCCTGCATGGTTGAACGCTTCGTTACGACCCACGCGCTTGGCGAACATCTTCGGCCCGACCAGCCCAAGCGTGATTGCCGAAATCGCAGGCGCGAACAGCGCGCCCGCTGCCGCAGCGACCGACTGGGTGATCGTCACCATCGTGAAGCCGGACACGATGGGGAGCGACAGGCTGCTCGCCGTCACAAGCAGCGCCGCCACAATCACGATGCGCGGCTTGTTCTTCGCCCGATCGATCAGACCGCCCGCTGGCGTCTGGGACAGCAAGCCGACGATCCCAGCGATCGTCAGGACCAAACCGACCGTCGCCTCGTTCCAGCCATTCGATGGGCCCCGCACAACGAGAAGGT
>JAYVRZ010000245.1:0-7364 GCA_043775965.1 Sphingomonas sp. | reverse complement strand
GCCAGCGCCGCGACGCCCGTCTCCAGTTCGGCGAACGTCATCGTCCCCGCCTTGTCGATCAGCGCGACGGCGTCCGCGGCGCCGTGCAACGCGACATGGTCGATAGGGTATGGCTTGGGGTCGAGCGCGATCATCCGTCCCTAATAGCGCCGAGCGCGCTAATATCGCCAAGCGATTGCCGAATTCACCCCCACACGCTAGCGGGGCCCGGTTCGTAACGGTTCAGGCGATGATCGTGATCTTCGAAGGCACTTCCCAGGTTGAAACGACGGTACGCGCCGTCCTAGCCGATATCCTCGGCCTCAGCGCCGACCGAGTCGCCGCGTTTACCGCCGACACGCCGCTGTTCGGCGCGCTGCCCGAACTCGATTCGATGGCGGTGGCGAGCGTGCTGACCGAACTCGAAGACCGGCTCGGCATCCTGATCGAGGACGACGAGATCGACGGCGAAATGCTGGAGACGTTCGGCGCGCTGGTGACGTTTGCCGCGGGCAAGGCGCTGGTCTAGCCTTTGCCGGGATGACCGGCGCTTGTTTCGATAGCTATGACTGGGCCGGCGGGCGCGAAGCGATGCTGCGGTTCGGGCCGCGCACCGGACCGGTCGTCATCGCCGCGCTGCCGTTGTTCGAAGAGGCCAATCGGACACGGCAGTTCGTCGTCACGATCCTGCGCGCGTTGGCGGCACACGGTATCGGCAGCGTGCTTCCGGATTTTCCCGGGACCGGCGAGAGCCTGGTGGCGACGCGCGATGCGAGGCTTGGTCACCAAATTGACGCATATAGCAGTCTCGCACAGATGCTTGGCGTGAGAACCTATGCGGTGTCGATAAGAAGCGGCGCGTTGCTGGATACGGGTGCGGCGCTTGCGGGTCGGTGGCATCTGGCGCCGCAGACCGGCGGCGACCTCCTGCGCGACCTCGAACGGACACGCACGGCGGCGATGCGGTCCGAGCCGCTTGGCGAAAGCGGGTATGCGGGCAATGTCGTGTCGCGAGCGATGCTTACCGAGCTTCGCGCGGCGACCCTGTTTGCGACGCACGGGCGTACGCGCATCGTTCGGCTGGATACCGACCCTCGCGCTGCCGATAGGAAGTACACCGGGTCGCCGTTATGGCGGCGGTCCGAACCGGGAAGCGATGTCGTTCTCGCACAGGTGCTTGCGGCCGACATCTCGCAGTGGATCGCATCGTGCGAAGACTGATCGCGTTCCCCTGCGAGGGCGAAACGCTCGTCGGCACGCTCGACGATGCTCCCGGTACGACGGGCGTATTGATCGTCTCCGGCGGGAACGAGATCCGGAGCGGCGCGCACCGGGGCATGGCGATGCTGGCGCAGCGCCTGGCGGACACGGGCGTGCCGGTGTTTCGCTACGATCGTCGCGGGATCGGCGATTCGTCCGGTGAGAATGGCGGATATTTGACCGCACGGCCCGATCTGGACGCGGCAGCGGCCGCGTTCCGGTCTGCGGCGCCACACGTCACGCGCGTGATCGGCTTCGGGAATTGCGATGCGGCCAGCACGCTCGCGCTGTTCGGGCGATCGGCGGGGATCGACCGGATCGTCCTCGCCAACCCGTGGCTGGTCGAACCGATCGACGACCTGCCACCCGCCGCAGCGATCCGCGACCGCTACCGAACCGCGCTGCGCGATCCGGCGACGTGGCGCCGGGTGCTGGCAGGCGACGTCAGTTTTCGTAAGCTCATCAGAGGCTTGCGGCGGCTTGCCACTTCGCCGTCGGAACAGGAAACGCCGCTGGCAGCCCGTGTGCTTTCAGCGATCGCAGGTTGGCAGGGCGACGCGGCGATCGTCCTGGCCCGCGGCGACGCGACCGCGATCGCGTTCGCTGCCGCCGCTGGAGAGGCGGTCGAGACCGAGACGATCGACACCGCATCGCACAGTTTCGCGGGCGCGGCCGGCGCTGCGCTCGAGGCGACGATCAGGCGCAACCTAGCCTGATCCCCGGGCCTATTCGGCGGCTTCGGCCAGCTCGGCGAACTCGGCCGCGGCCAGGAACCGCTCGGCGTCGAGAGCGGCCATGCAGCCCGTCCCCGCCGCAGTCACGGCCTGCCGGTACACCTTGTCGGCGACGTCGCCGCACGCGAACACGCCCTCGACGCTGGTGCGCGTCGATCCGGTCTCGACCGCGATATAGCCGTCCGAATCGAGATCGATATGGCCGCGGAACAGCTCGGTCGCCGGGTGATGGCCGATCGCGACGAACCCACCGTCGACGTCGAGACGCGACCGCTCGCCCGTCACCGTGTCCTCCAGTTCCAGCGCCACGAGACCCGCATTGCCGCCGCCATCGACGAACTCGCGAACCTCCTTGTTCCATAATACCGTCACGCCCTTGTGCGCGAACAGGCGCTCCTGGAGGATCTTCTCCGACCGCAGCGAATCGCGGCGGTGGATCAGCGTCACGTCGGGCGAATGGTTGGTGAGGTACAGCGCTTCCTCGACCGCGGTGTTGCCGCCGCCGATCACCGCGACCTTCTTGCCGCGGTAGAAGAACCCGTCGCAGGTGGCGCAGGCGCTGACGCCCTTCCCCTTCATCGGCTCCTCGCTGTCGATGCCGAGCCATTTGGCCTGCGCACCGGTCGCGATCACCAGCGTGTCGCCCTCGTAGACGTCGCCGCTGTCGCCGGTCAGGCGGAACGGGCGGCTGGTGAGGTCGACCTCGACGATCGTGTCCCACATCATCCGCGTGCCGACATGCTCGGCCTGCGCCTGCATCTGCTCCATCAGCCACGGGCCCTGGATCACGTCCTTGAAGCCGGGATAATTCTCGACATCGGTGGTCGTGGTCAGCTGGCCGCCGGGCTGGATGCCCTGCACGACGATCGGCGCCATGCCGGCACGCGCGCCATAGATCGCGGCGGACAGGCCGGCGGGGCCCGAGCCGAGGATGAGCATGCGGGTCGTGTGGGTGGTCATCGCAGTTCCTTGGAGATTCGAGGATGCATCTAGGCGATCGAGGGCGTAATTTGAACCGTCGGTAAATCTGTTGCGCATGCATCGAAAGCTATGCCGCTTCGTTCTCGTGGCGACGCAAGGAGTTATAATGAGCGACCACGCCGCCCCCACCCCGACCGACGCCCCCGTTCACGACCGCACGATCGAGATCGAAGATTATACCGCGCCGGCCGGTGGCTGGGGCTCGATGAAGTCGCTCGTCGAGATTTCCGCGCGGGAAAAGGTGGGTCCTGAAGTGCTGCGCGAACTGGCGCGGCAGAACAAGCCGGAGGGCTTCGCCTGCGTCAGTTGCGCCTGGGGCAAGCCCGCGCATCCGCATGTCGCCGAGTTCTGCGAGAATGGCGCGAAGGCGACCGCGTGGGAGCTGACCTCGTACCGCGTGACACCTGCGTTCTTCGCGGCGCACACGGTGAGCGAGCTGCTCGGTTGGAAGGACTACGACCTCGAACAGGCGGGGCGCCTGACCCACCCGCTGAAATACGACGCGGCCACCGACAAATATGCGGCGTGCAGCTGGGACGAGGCATTCGCGGGGATCGGCGCCAAGCTCAAGACATATGATCCGACCAAGGTCATCTTCTACGCCTCGGGCCGCGCCAGCCTCGAGACGTCGTACATGTATAGCCTGCTCGCCCGGATGTACGGCAGCCAGAACCTGCCCGACAGCTCGAACATGTGCCATGAGACGACCTCGGTCGGGCTGAAGTCGGCGATCGGGTCGCCCGTCGGGACGATCCACCTGTCCGACTATGAGAAGTGCGACGCGATCTTCTATTTCGGGCAGAACCCGGGGACCAACAGCCCGCGTTTCCTCCACCCGTTGCGCGATTGCGCCAAGCGTGGCGTCGAGATCGTGGTCTTCAACCCGTTGAAGGAACGCGGGCTGGAGAAATTCCAGGATCCGCAGAACCCGCTGGAGATGGTCACCGGCAAGTCGACGCCGATCGCCTCGCAATATCACCAGGTGAAGACCGGTGGCGACGTCGCGGTGTTGATGGGGATGTGCAAGCATCTGATCGAGGCGGACGACAATGCGCAGAAGATCAGCGGCCTGCCGGTCCTCGACCACGCGTTCCTGAAGGAGCACACGACCGGGTTCGAGGCCTTCGCCGATGTCGCACGAGCGGCAGAATGGGCCAAGATCGAACACGAGGCCGGCCTGCCCCGCACCGAGATCGAGGCGGCGGCGAAGGTCTATGCGAAGTCGAAGGCGGTCATCGCGGTGTACGGCATGGGGCTGACCCAGCATGTCGGCGGGATCGACAACGTCCACATGCTCGTCAATTTGATGCTGTTGCGCGGGAATATCGGCAAGCCCGGTGCCGGAATGGGGCCGGTACGCGGCCATTCGAACGTGCAGGGCCAGCGCACCGTCGGCATCACCGAGAAGCCAGAACTCGCCCCACTCGACAAATTGGCCGAGCAATATGGTTTCGAGCCACCGCGCGCGAAGGGCTGGGATACCGTGGCGGCATGCGAAGCCGTGCTCGAGGGTAGCGCCCAGGCATTCGTAGGCCTCGGCGGCAATTTCGTCCGCGCGATCCCGGATCACGCGCTGATGGAGCCGAAATGGCGCGGGCTCGACCTGACCGTGCACATCGCCACCAAGCTCAACCGTTCGCATCTGTTGCCGGGCGAGACGTCGTACCTGCTCCCCTGCCTCGGTCGGATCGAGACCGACATGCAGGGCACCGGACCGCAGAGCGTGTCGATCGAGGATTCGTTCAGCCAGATCTACGGCTCGAAGGGCAAGGCTACCCCAGCGGCGGAGACGTTGCTGTCCGAACCGGCGATCGTCGCCGGCATTGCGAAGGCGACGCTGGCGCCCAATCCGAAGCTCGACTGGGATGCGTGGGTGCGCGATTACGCGCGCGTCCGGGACGCGATCGAAGTGACGTATCCCGACCTGTTCGCGAACTTCAACGACCGGATGTTCACGCCCGGCGGCTTCTGGAAGGGCGTACCGGCCGCGCACCGCGAGTGGAAGACGGAGAGCGGCAAGGCGGAGATCAACATCCCGCAGGCGCTGAACGCGACCGGCTTCGAGGAGCAGGACGGCCGATTCCGGCTGATGACGCTGCGGTCGAACGACCAGTTCAACACCACGGTCTATGGCTATCACGACCGATTCCGCGGCGTGAAAGGCACGCGCGACATCGTGTTCATGAACCGCAGCGACATGATCCGCATGGGCGTCGCGGACGGCGACGATGTCGATCTGGTCGGCGATGCGGGCGACAATGGCAACCGCCGGCTGAACAAGCTCCGCGTCGTCGAATATTCGATCCCCGAGGGCTGCGTCGGTGCCTATTACCCCGAGTGCAACCTGCTGATGCCGGTTGCCCACCACGCACGCGAAAGCCATGTTCCGGCTGGGAAGTCGGTTCCCGTACGGATCGAGAAGACACGCTGACGATCACGCCCGCACCAAGGATACTAGGCGTCGTCCTTGCCGGGGGTGAATCGTCGCGGTTCGGGTCGGACAAGGCGCAGGCGATGTTGCGCGGACGCGTTCTGGCCGAGCACGCGCGGGATTTGCTCCTGCCGTTCGTGGAGCAGGCGGTGATCGTCGGTCGGGATGGGGCGACACCCGACCTTCCTCGCCCCGGCCTCGGTCCGCTGGGGGGTATCGCCGGCGCTGTCCGCCATGCGCGCGATCTGGGCTACACCTCGGTGCTCACGATAGCCTGTGACATGCCGCAGCTGCCCGAGGGCTTGCTCGCGGCGCTGGCGCGGCGGACGCCCGCCTATTGCCCGGATGCGCCCGTGCTCGGCCATTGGGATACCGGACTCGCCGACGCGCTGATCCTGCATATCGAATCGTCGTCGCGGCGCTCGGTCCGCGGTTGGGCCGAGGCGATCGGCGCGATACCGGTCGCCGCCGGGGCGCCGATACCGAACGTCAACACAGCCCAGGACCTGGCTCGCCTATGACCACCGCCCGCGCGCAGTCGATCACGATCCTGAGGCCTGATTCGATCACCAGCGCCGAGCGGGCGATCGCGATCGAGGTGCCGGTCGCGATCGAGATCGACGGCCTGGGCTATGCGGTGATGATGATGACACCCGCCGACCTGGTGGAGTTCACGACCGGCTTCCTGCTGACCGAACGGCTGGCCGACAGCGCCGACGACGTCCGCGATATCGACGTCTTCGAGGCGGAGGCGGGTTGGATCGTCCGGGTCGGGCTGTCGGAGCGTTGCAAGGGCCGGATCCACGACCGCGTCCGCCACCGCACCAGCGACACGAGTTGCGGGCTGTGCGGGATCTCCGGGCTGGAGCAACTGCGCAAACCCGTGCCTAGGACTCCGCCAAGGCCCGACACGGCCGTCCCGGCGCTGTTCTCGGCCCTGGAGGCGTTACGGGCGCACCAACCGCTCAACGCCGCCACAGGGGCGATCCACGCCGCCGCAGCCTGCGACCTCTCGGGAGGGATCATCGTCGCGTACGAGGACGTGGGCCGTCACAACGCGCTCGACAAGCTCGTCGGCGGGATGGCGATAAGAGGTATGGCGGGCGACGGCTTCATCCTCGTCACGTCGCGGATCAGTTTCGAGATGGTCGACAAGGCGCTGATCGCCGGAACGCCGATGCTGGTCGGGATCTCCGCACCGACCAGCCTGGCGATCGATCACGCGCGCGACCACGGCCTGACGCTGCTGGCACTCGCCCGGAGCGATGCGATCCTGGTGGTCAACGACCCGTGGACTCTATTCGAAAATGGTAGCGAAGGAGGGACTTGAACCCCCGACCCCAGGATTATGATTCCCGTGCTCTAACCAACTGAGCTACTTCGCCGTACCGTCCGTCAAGGAAGCGTTCTTCCCTGCGAGGCGCGGCCTATAGGAAGCGGTTTCGAGGCGGTCAAGCGAACATGTGCCGCGAGATCGCTTCCCACGGTCCGCCGCGATACCACCATGCGCCCAGACCGGCGATTTCGACGTCCTTCGGGGTGAAATCGCGCTGCAGATTGCTGAGCAGGAGCTTCGCCACGGATGGGTTCACCTTGTTCTGGATCGTGACGTGCGGCCGCCATCCGCCGGCGTCCTGCGGGGTCAGCATGCCGGTGAACGCATCCGCCAAGCGTGCGCGGATGCCGACCAGGTCGGGGCTCTCGATCCGGTAGGCGACACCGCGGCCGAGCGACATCAGCCCGCCGATCCGCGCCTGCGGGGCCCGGATACCGCGCGTCTCCTGGTTGAGGCGGTGCTTCAGTTCGTCGAGCCCTGAGGGCGGCAGGTGGTGGAACAACGTCAGGTGCGCATCGAGCTGGTTGCGCTCGGGCGGGAAATGCTCGCGCCGCATCGCGTCGAAGAACGCGGTATCCTGACGGCCGAACAAGGCGGTGACGATGATCGGGGCTACTTCGGTCATAGCCGGCTCGTCCCGTAA
>JAYVRZ010000244.1:0-12764 GCA_043775965.1 Sphingomonas sp. | reverse complement strand
GGGGCTGCCAAGCGGCAATCTGACCGGTACCGGAACCCAAGGTGCGGTGATCGGCGGTCACGCCGTTGCTTTCACCGATCCGGTCGTCTCGCAATATGCGCGAGAGATCGCGATGGACGAACTGGCCCATGTCCAGTTCCTTCGAACGGTGCTTGGTGGCGCCGCCGTCGCCTAGCCGACGATCGACGTCAGCGCCGCTCCCAACGGCGCCTTTTCCACGGCGGCACGCGCTGCGGGTCTCGTTGGACCCGGTCAGGCTTTCGATCCCTATTCGAGTGACGAGAACTTTCTGCTGGGCGCGTTCATCTTCGAAGACGTCGGCGTCACCGCCTACAAGGGCGCTGCCCCGTTGTTGACCAGCAAGGCCTATCTCGAGGCGGCCGCCGGCCTGCTCGCGGTCGAGGCGTATCATGCCGCGATCGTCCGCACGACGCTGTACGGCAAGGGCATCGCGACCCCGGCGCTGCGTACGTCTGCCGACGCGATCTCGAAGGCACGCGACAGCCTCGATGGCGGCGGGGCGAACACGATGATGTTCGGCACCGGCGATATCGACCAGGGCATCTCGTCCTACAGCGCGACGCCGATCAACCTGTCGACCACGCAGGCCGCGGTCACCGTGTCGAACATCGTCCCGCTCGACGCGAACGGCGTGGCGTACAGCCGGTCGACGAGCCAGGTGCTCAACATCGTGTACCTCACCAGTGGTGCAGCCTCCGCAGGCGGGTTCTTCCCGGCCGGCATGAACGGCAACATCAAGACGAGCACCGTAGCGGCCTGATCCGATCAGCATCGCCTTTCGCTCTTCTTCGATATTCAGGGGATTAACCCAATGACCGATCTCAATACCAAACTGGAAATATTCGATGCGATCGCCGCTCGTCGTAACGAGCGTCGTGGCTTCCTCCGCTTCGCCGGCGGCAGCGCGCTCGCCATCGGTGGTGCGACGCTGCTGTCCGCGTGCGGCGGCAACGACGATTCGGACCTCGCACCCGTGCCAGTGCCCGGCCCGGCACCGGTTGCGGCGCTCAACGACGCCGACGTTCTCAACTTTGCGCTCAATCTCGAATATCTCGAGGCGCAGTTCTATGCGTTCGCGACGTTCGGCGTCGGCCTCAACGCCAGCCTGCTCACCGGTACCGGTACGCAGGGTGCCGTGACGGGTGGCGCACAGGTGCCGTTCCAGGATCCGATCGTCCGTGAATATGCGCGTGAAATCGCGATCGACGAAGTCGCGCACGTGGCCTTCCTGCGGACCGCGCTCGGCACCGCCGCCGTCGCACAGCCGGCCATCGACATCTCGGCTGGCACCGCGGCTGCGCCGGGTGCCTTCACGCTGGCCGCACGCGCGGCAGGTGTCGTGCCTGCAACGGGTGTGTTCAACCCATATGCCGACGACAACAGCTTCCTGCTCGGCGCGTTCATCTTCGAGGACGTCGGTGTCTCGGCCTACAAGGGCGGCGCAACGCTGATCGCCAACAAGACCTATCTCGAGGCGGCCGCCGGCATCCTCGCGGCAGAGGCGTATCATGCCGGCCTGATCCGCACGATCCTGTACCGCAAGGGTCTGACGACGCCATCGCTGCGCACCGCGGCCGGCCAGATCAGCGACGCGCGCGACAGCCTCGACGGCACTGTCACCAATGCCTCGACGGGTGTCATCGGCGACGACGATCAGGGCATCACGAGCGCCGATCCGACGATGTCGAACATCGTCCCGACCGACGCCAACGGCCTCGCGTACAGCCGGTCGGTCGCGCAGGTGCATAACATCGTCTACCTGACCAACACCGCGAAGATCGGCGGGGGTTTCTTCCCCAACGGCACCAACAACCGGACCGATGCACTTCGGACCAGCGGCGCCAACGCGTGATCGTCACCACGGACTGAAACAGGAAAACTGGGTCGCGGCGCACATAGGAAGCGTCGCGGCCCCTCGTTTGGGGACAAGACATGACACAGTACACGAAGCTCAGCGTGCTCGCCGGCCTTGCCGTTGCGGGCATTTTTGCCGTTCCTGCCCAGGCGCAGGAAACCAAGCAGGACCATCCGTTCTCCGGCGTCTATATCGGCGCGGCCGGTGGCTATGACGTCCAGGGCAACGACGTCGGCTCGTCGATCCTGTTCGATCGCAACGGCGACGGCAATTTCAACGAGAACGTCAACACGATCACCGGCGCCAACGCCTTCTCGCCGGGCTTCTGCAACGGCTCGGCCCGCACCGCGGTGCCGGCTTATGGTTGCCGCAACGACGATGACGGCTGGTCGTATTACGGCCGCGCCGGCGCCGATGTACAGCGCGGCAACTTCGTGATCGGCGTCGTCGGCGAGTTCGGCAAGTCCGAGATCACCGACAGCGTCGCCGGCTTCTCGACCACGCCCGCCAGCTACACGATGTCCCGCAAGCTCAAGTGGGAAGCCTCGGCCCGCGCCCGCGTAGGTCTCGCCGTCAACACCACGCTGTTCTACGCCACCGGCGGCGCCGGCTATGCCAAGATCGACAATCTGTTCTTCACCACCAACACCGCCAACGCATTCGCCACCAGCGGCAAGGACAAGCAGTGGGGCTATGTCGGCGGCGGCGGCATCGAGCAGAAGCTGACCAAGCACATCTCGATCGGCATGGAATACACCTACCACCAGTATAAGGACAATGACGAGCGCGTCCGCGTTACCGCCGGCACCGCACTCGCCGGCAGCCCGATCCTGCTCGCGAACAACCCGTTCCTGATCGCGCCCAACACCACCGGCACCACCTTCCGCCGCAGCGACGAGAACTTCCGCTGGCACTCGCTGCGCGGCACGGTGAGCTTCAGGTTCTGAGGCGCAGGGCGAGTCTTGCGCCAAGCTGGCGCAAGACTCGCCCAAGCCCGGCCAGCGCAGCAAAGCACGCCACAAGGCGTAGCTTTGCTGCGACTGACGGCATGCGGAGTTAGAGAAAAGGCCGTTGCCCCAAACCGGGCAGCGGCCTTTTCTTTAGGTGCTCAATCCTCCCCCGCCAGGGGGAGGTGGCACCGAAGGTGACGGAGGGGGAGGGCCACGCAACAGAGGTTTCCCTCACCGCCCCCTCCGTCTGGCAAGCGCCAGCCACCCCCCCCTGGCGGGGGAGGATCGCAAAGGCTCCCCGTTGGGCCTAAACGAAGTCGAAGGGCACCCCCCAAACGCAAACGCCTCGCGCTCAACAGGTGGCAAGTTTCCCATTGCACCCCAACCCCATCCCCCTATGCTGGCCCCACCCCGGGGGAGCGCCGTCACCGCGCTTGAGAGGAAGGCAGGAGCCTTCGACCCGCTGAACCTGATCCGGTTGATACCGGCGGAGGGAGGGAGCGGTCGCCACAGAACCGCAAGCCTTGCTCCGAGACCTTTAGGAGCAAGCGCATGGCCGATTACGAAGCACGCACCCCCACCGCAGACATCGGCGTAACCACCGGCCCGATCCGAGGCTCGCGGAAAATCCACGTCGCTGTCCCGACCAGTCCCGACGTCCGCGTCGCCATGCGCGAGATCGTCCTCGACCCGAGCTGCTCCGAGCCTCCCTTACGCGTCTACGACACTAGCGGCCCCTACACAGACCCGCGCGCAAAAATCGACATCAACTCCGGCCTCCTCCAACTCCGCCGCGCCTGGATCGAAGCCCGAGGCGACGTGGAATCCTACGAAGCCCGAGAACTTCGCCCCGAAGACAACGGCCAGCTCGGCCCCGACCGCTCCGGCGGAGTCCCCCAGTTCCCCGCCACCATCAAGCGCCCCCTCCGCGCCAAACCCGGCGCCAACGTCAGCCAGATGCACTACGCCCGCCGCGGCATCATCACCCCCGAGATGGAATATGTCGCCACCCGCGAGAATCTCGGCCGCGCGATGCTCAAGGACTACAAGCGCGACGGCGAGAGCTTCGGCGCAAGCATCCCCGACTACGTCACCCCGGAATTCGTCCGCGACGAGATCGCCCGCGGCCGCGCGATCATCCCCAACAACATCAACCACCCCGAATCCGAACCGATGGCGATCGGCCGCAACTTCCTCGTCAAGATCAACGCCAACATCGGCAACTCCGCGGTCGCCAGCAACGTCGCCGCCGAAGTCGACAAGCTCGTCTGGTCGATCCGCTGGGGCGCCGACACGGTCATGGACCTCAGCACCGGCCGCAACATCCACGACACCCGCGAATGGATCCTCCGCAACTCTCCGGTCCCGATCGGCACCGTGCCCATCTACCAGGCGCTCGAAAAGGTCGGCGGCGTCGCCGAAGACCTCACCTGGGAGATCTTCCGCGACACGCTGATCGAGCAGGCCGAGCAGGGCGTCGACTATTTCACGATCCACGCCGGCGTCCGCCTCGCCTACATCCCGATGACCGCGAAACGCGTCACCGGAATCGTCTCGCGCGGCGGCTCGATCATGGCGAAATGGTGCCTCAGCCACCACAAGGAGAGCTTCCTCTACGAGCGCTTCGACGAGATCACCGAGATCATGAAGGCGTACGACATCGCCTACAGCCTCGGCGACGGCCTGCGCCCCGGCTCAATCGCCGACGCCAACGACGAAGCGCAGTTCAGCGAACTCTACACATTGGGCGAACTCACCCACCGCGCGTGGAAGAGCGACGTCCAGGTCATGATCGAAGGCCCCGGCCACGTGCCGATGCACAAGATCAAGGAGAACATGGACAAGCAACTCGAAGTCTGCGGCGAAGCGCCCTTCTACACGCTAGGACCGCTCACCACGGACATCGCCCCCGGCTACGACCACATCACCAGCGGCATCGGCGCCGCGATGATCGGCTGGTACGGCACCGCGATGCTCTGCTACGTCACGCCGAAGGAGCATCTCGGCCTCCCCGACCGCGACGACGTGAAGGTCGGCGTAGTCACCTACAAACTAGCCGCCCACGCCGCCGACCTCGCCAAAGGCCACCCCGCCGCCCGGATGCGCGACGACGCCCTCAGCCGTGCCAGGTTCGAATTCCGCTGGCGAGACCAGTTCAACCTGTCGCTAGACCCCGACACCGCCGAACAATACCACGACCAGACCCTCCCGGCTGAGGGCGCGAAGACCGCCCACTTCTGCTCGATGTGCGGCCCAAAATTCTGCTCGATGAAGATCACGCAAGAGGTGCGGGACTTTGCGGCGAAGCAGAACGCCCCGGCGGATACGTTCCTAGCGGCGGACGTCAATCAAACCGACGCCAACCGCGCGATCTTCGCTAAGGGCGCGCATGCCGAAGCCGAAAAAGGCATGGCAGACATGAGCGAAATATTCCGTGAAAGGGGCAGCGAAATCTACCTGCCGGCGGAGTGATGCTGAGCGGTGGCGGGGGGTAGAAATCCCCGCCCCCCGCACGTCAAAAACGCGAAAACATTACCGCTTGCGAACGAACTCTGCGCGCAGGACGAGGCCCTTGATCCCGTCGTAGCGGCAGTCGATCTCCTGCGCATCACCGGTCAGCCGGATCGACTTGATCAGCGTGCCGCGCTTCAACGTTTGCCCCGCGCCCTTCACGGTCAGGTCCTTGATCAGCGTCACCTGGTCGCCATCCGCCAGCACGTTGCCGACCGAATCGCGCACCACGACCGGGCCGTCGGCGACCGTGGCGACAGCAGCACCGCCCTCGACCCACTCGCCGGTCGCCTCGTCATAGACATATTCGCCGTCAGTCATCGGTCGGTCTCCGGCAACGCCCAGTCGATCGGGGTGCGCCCATGGGTTTCGAGAAAGGCGTTGGCCCGGCTGAACGGCCGCGATCCGAAGAACCCGGTCCGCGCGGCCAGCGGCGACGGATGCGCCGACTGGATCACCAGATGCCGTCCGCCGGCCTGCACGTCGTCGACGAACGCCGCCTTCTTCTGCGCATACGCCCCCCACAGCAGGAACACGACCGGTTTGTCCTGCGCGTTCACCGCGGCAATGACGGCATCGGTAAACCGCTCCCACCCGCGCTTCTGGTGCGACGCCGCCTCGCCCATCCGCACGCTCAGCACCGCGTTCAGCAGCAGCACGCCCTGCGCCGCCCAATGATCGAGCATGCCGTGGCGGGCTCGCGGTATCCCGAGATCCGCCTCCAGCTCCTTGTAGATATTCACCAGGCTGGGCGGAGTCCGCACGCCCTGCCGCACCGAGAAGCTCAGCCCATGCGCCTGCCCCGCGCCATGATACGGATCCTGTCCCAGGATCACGACCCGCACCTGGTCGAGCGGGGTAAGCTCCAGCGCTCGAAACCGGTCCGCTTCCTCGGGAAAGACGCGAGCGCCCGACGCCCGCTCCGCCTCCAGAAACGCATCGAGCGCGCGCATGTACGGCGCCTCGAACTCGGCCCGCAGCGCCTGCCAGCTTTCGGGAATAGGCCAGCTTTCGGGAATAGGGTGGTCGATCATCAGCGGCGCATGTCGGACAGGGCAGGGCAGTGTCAATCGCGCGCGCACCCCAAAGCTGTTCCCCCGCGAAGGCGGGGGCCCGGGATCACGAACGATGCCACCCGCGACCCTGCACCCCCGCCTCCGCGGGGGAACAGCATCACCAAACGCTCGCACTCCGCGGCGCGCCCCATTATATGCGCCGCCATGACCAAGATCACCGTCGCCGCGCTGCAACTCGGCTTCACCCCGAACATCGACCGCAACATCGCCAACGTCTCGCGGCTCGTCCACGAGGCCGCCGCAAAAGGCGCGCAGGTCATCCTCCCGCCCGAGCTGTTCGAAGGCGAATATTTCTGCCGCGTCGAGGATGAGGCGCTGTTCGCCAACGCCGCCCCTGTCGGCGAACACAAGGCGGTGCTCGCCATGCAGGCGCTCGCCGAGGCGCTGAAAGTGACCATCCCGACCAGCTTCTTCGAGGCGGACGGCCCGCATCATTACAACAGCCTCGCGATGATCGGCCCCGACGGCAACGTCCAGGGCGTCTACCGCAAGAGCCACATCCCCGACGGCCCCGGCTACGAGGAGAAGTTCTATTTCCGTCCCGGCAACACCGGCTTCAAGGTCTGGCCCCACGCGTCGGAAGCCGGGCGCACCACGCTAGGCGTCGGCGTCTGCTGGGACCAATGGTACCCGGAAACGGCGCGCGCGATGATGCTGATGGGCGCGGAGATGTTGTTCTACCCGACCGCGATCGGCAGCGAGCCTCACGACACCTCGCTCGACACCGCCCGGCTGTGGCGCCGCGCGATGGTCGGCCACGCGGTGTCGAACGTCGTACCGATCGTCGCCGCCAACCGCGTCGGCGTCGAGCACGGCCAGACCTTCTACGGCACCAGCTTCATCGCCGACGAGCGTGGCGACATCCTGGCGGAGCTCGGCCGCGAGGACGAGGGCGTGATCACCGCGACGATCGACCTCGACATCGTCAAGCGCCACCGCGCCGCCTTCGGCTTCTTCCGCGATCGCCGCCCCGACCTGTACGGCCGGCTAGTCCAGGACATCTGACCCGTTGATCCTCCCCCGCCAGGGGGAGGTGGCTGGCGCTTGCCAGACGGAGGGGGAGGCAAGGGAAAACATTGGCTGCGTATCCTCCTTCGCCGTCACCTTCGACTACACCTCCCCATGGCGGGGGAGGATTACAACCAGGCCAACCCCGCCAGCACCACGCCGGCCAGTGCAGCCGCACCCGCGACCCACAGCAACCACCGTCGCCCGGTCAACGCCGTGATCGAGGCCAGCGCGATCGCCACCTGAAGCGCGGTGACCGCCAGCGCGAGCATCGTATGTGGCCGGAGCGCATCGTCCGACTCCACGTCCGCTGCCGCCGATCGCCGGTCGAGCGCTTCCGCCTGCGCCTTCAACCCGGCCCCACGCGCCGCGTACCGGGCCACATCCGCACGGTGCAACGCAAGCCGGGGCGGGTCGAGATCGACCTCCATCTGCGCCATGTGACGCTTCAGGTCCTCCGCCTGGTAATAGCCCCACGCGTCCGACGCTTGCGCCTTGATCAGCACCGCTTCGTTCTTGTGCAGCAATGCCTCGTTCTGCGTATGCCCGCCGAGAAAGCTCGTCACCGCCGCCAGCGTCGCCAGCACGGCGGTGAACAGCGCGATCCGCTGGTCCAGCGCCTCGCCCGACTTGGCGCGCTCTTCCGACACATGCTCGTGCCAGCCGCGCACGTCGTAATCGTCATCCATGCCCGTCGCTGTGCCGGGTCGCGCGTGACCGGAAGCTGATGGCGAGGTGACATCCTCGTCAGCGGTTAGACCGTGCCGCGCAACGCCTGCGCCCGCGCGAACACCGCGTCGAACATATCGGCGGTCAGCACGCCGGTGTTCACATTGTAGCGCGAGCAATGATAGCTATCGATCAGGATTCGACCGTCGGGCATCACGTGCTCCGCGCCGTGTGCGAACCGCGCCTTGGGCAACCGCCCGCCGAGCATCTTCACCGCGGACTGGTGTGCGATATGACCCAGCGCCACGAACACGCGCGCGCTCGGCACGGCATCGGCCTGCGTCTCGAGAAACGGACGGCAGGTCCGGATTTCTTGCGGAGTCGGCTTGTTCTCGGGCGGCAGGCACTTCACCGCGTTGAGCAGGATCGCACCGTCCAGCGTCACGCCGTCGCCGGCCTTCGCGCCATAGATCCCGTTCGCCAGCCCGAACCGGCCCAGCGTCTCGAACAGGAACTGCCCAGAATAGTCGCCGGTGAACGGCCGTCCGGTCCGGTTCGCGCCATGCTTGCCGGGCGCGAGGCCGATGATGCCCAGCCATGCGGCAGGATCGCCGAACGCGGGGACTGGGGCGTTCCACCAGCCCGGAAACTCGGTCCGCAGTTGCTCGCGCACTGCCGCTAGGCGCGGGCAGAGCGGGCAGTCGTGCGACGGCTCGGTCTCGGGCAGTGCGGAGACGGGGACGAAGACGGTGGTGACGTCTATCTCGTTCTCGTCGAACCCGTTCTCGTCGAACCCGTGCTCATCGAACCCGTTCTCATCGAATGCACCGTCGATCGGCGCCGTGGGGGCAGGTGTGATTTCCATGCGGTCTGCGCTAGGCGGGCATCATGCCGCCTGCAACCCTGGTGAAACGCGCATCCTCGGCGCCTGCGCTGTACGCGATCGCGCTGGGCTCGAACCGAAGGGGGCGGCACGGTGCGCCCGAGGCCGAGATCGCTGCGGCACTGGATGCAGTCGGCGGGATCGTCGCGGTCTCCCCGACGATCGCGAGCGCACCGCTCGGCCCCTCGAATCGCCGCTATGCCAACGCCGTCGCCCTGATCGAAACGCGCGAAGACCCCGCCACCTTGCTCGTCCGCCTCAAGCGGATCGAACGCGCGTTCGGCCGTCGCGTCGGTCGCCGCTGGGGCAGCCGCGTGATCGACCTCGACATCGTCCTCTGGTCGGGCGGCGCGTGGTCGTCGCCGGGCCTCGCCGTCCCGCACGCCGCGTTCCGAACCCGTAGCTTCGTCCTCGGCCCGCTGGCCACACTCGTGCCGCGTTGGCGCGATCCGTTGGGCGGCCGGACGATCCGTCAATTGGCACAGATGGTTGACCGAAAGCGGCCGCGAGACTAGGTGCGCGGTCCACGATGGCGGGGGTCCGTAGCTCAGTTGGTAGAGCAAGCGACTTTTAATCGAGAGGTCCCGGGTTCGAGCCCCGGCGGACCCACCATCGACAAGCCTCCCACTGGCACAACCTGACATTGACATTAGGCCAATCTAGAAATGTCATTCTGATTGATCGCCAGCTACGCTTTATTGCAAAACCTTGATTTCAAATGTTTTTCTGGATGTTGCGTAATGGCTTGGCCATTGTAACCTGGTCGGAGGCTGAACGCCTTTCTGACCAAAGCGTGCTATCGATATCGGCAAGCGAGACCGTGGCGGAGTTCGCCAAGACGCCGAATCAGGTAACAAGACCGTCTCGCGATCCGGCCGCCTACAGTCGGTCTGATCGGCTGTGTAACGACGTTGCGACCCGACTTTCGCCGTCGTTTCCCGTCAGTTGGGTGAGATCGCGGCGATCTCTGGTGAGTATCGGCGCAGCCGCGGACGACGACACCAGGTCATAGCCGCAATAACCTGAGGTCGAAGTTAGACCTTTTAAGCGAACTCGGGAATGACATTCCGGATCCTGACAACCGGCCGCGCCGATCGCCGAGCCGGCTTTTCCAAGCAAGTCGACGATCGGCTGATTGATGACATCCGCGGGGCGTCAGCATGACGATCGAGGGGTCGATTCCGCAGTCCGCGACCGCGCGGATACCGGAGTAAACCTAGGCTGTCGTCATGCACTACCGCTTCTCGGGCATTGAATCGCCGGCCTCGATAACGATGTACACGTTCTGCCGAAACGAAGAACGTGCGACACCGCTGGTTCTGCCAAGCGTCGGGTCTTTGGCATGTAGATCGAGATCGGTGGGCAGTTCGCCCCGAAGGCTAGCAGCGTCCGCCCCGCACGCGACAGGATTCGAACTGAGGCTTGGGTCATCCTCTGGCGTGGATGCAGCAGGAGGAAAGAAATGAACAAGAAGATAGACACGGATGCCGCGATGAACGTTGTCGTCGCGCTGGGCGCCATCATCGGCGTCGCTCGCGAGCCGGCAGGCGTCCCCAACCCTCGTCCGGCGATCTTCACGTTTGCGGCGGTCGGAGACGAACCGCCTTTCAGGGAGGCTTCGCGCAACGAAGGCCTAGACAACATATGTCTGTTCTTCAAACCTGGGCGGGAAGTCGATGGCCCGACCCGGATCGACATCTGGGAGGAAAGGAACGGCGAACTCACCGAATGGAGGAACTGCTCCCCCTGGATGTTCTCGCCGGCAGGGCCGTGCGTACTGGTTGCCGACGGTGGGGACGTCGGGTTCAGCTACGATGGCGAGTCGATCGTGATGGTGTGGGGCATCCCGCAGACCGACATGGCCGTCAGGAAGGAAGCGGGGTGGAAACACCTGCTCGAAGCGACACGCCGCGTTCCGGACGACGTTCCCCGGAGAAGACTGCGCTGATCGGGGGAACTCGATTGGGCCATCGGATGTCCGTGGCTCCCGTCAGCCGCGGCAGGAGGTCCGATTTCGTCGAGGCCTCGATCGGCCACCTCCGTTCAGGAGGACGACCAGGCAGAGATCGTAGCATGTCACCCAGGGTCGGATCTCCGTCGTCCTTCGGGGGGATCTCACCAGCGAACCGATGGTGAAGGCGGTGACGAAGCTCCGCCGACGGGCTGGGACAAAGACATCCGGTCCATCCGAGTCCCGTCTATCGGCGGGCGGATGCCGTTCCCGCGAAAGGGAACCGGGGAATGGTCATCCACGCCTTCGAAGCAACCGTTCGCGGATCGATGGACCTGCGCGAATCCGCGTCCCGAAGGCCGCGAACGGCTTCCGGTTCAGCAGCCCCGGCAACGAGAGGACGGTGGCCCATCTCAACGCCCTTTAAAGTGACACCTTTCCGCATCGTCGGGACGACGGGCCGGGAAGAACGCTCTTGTGCCGACGCATTGCCAAAGCGCATTCGGCGCACATGAGGATCGTCAGCCACGCGTCTCCCAACGTCATCGAACAGGTAGTGGCCGCTCTCACGGACGTTCTCGCGACCTGGACCGAACCGGCGCCATCTCGGGGTCGGTCAGGGGGATGGAAGGGCGAGGCCGTCGTGAAGGACGACGAACTGATCCTGGTGGCTACGCGGCGCTCGGCCCAGGTCCGCCGTCACATCAGGATCTCGGCAGCCGCGAACCCCGAACCAGATGGAAGCGGCGGTCACGATCGCGTCCATGAATCGCTTCGCTCCCTGATCGACGCGCTGTCGCAGCCGGATGCGCCCGTAGGACTCGACGATCTTCGCGACGCCGTCGCGTACGAGCTGATGCAGCGACCTGAACTGATCGGTTGGCAGACGGCGATGATCCGTCCGGCCTCGAAGGCCGACGCGCCGACCATCGTCGTGCGGATGGAGGATGGACGAAGGGTCCCGATGGCGTCGGGGCAGGCCACCGGCGATGCCGTCGAAATGGGCGAAGATCTTACGCGCCTGCTCTCCCGCGACGCGGACGCGCATCATCTGGAGGGCTTCGCAACCGGGAACGACCTCTTCGTCCGGATCGGCGCCGCTCCTTGGCTCGGCGCCGACGCCCCCGGTCACCTGGAGGCGCTCAGGATCGGCGCTCGGCTGAATTGCGACCGCAGGTCGAGCTGATCGGTATACTGCGAAGTACAAGCCCGATCTGAACCGGCACGGCTACGGATCGTCGAAGGTGACCCGAGGCCTTCGTGGCGAACGGCCGAGCGGTAGCCGACCCGAAACGATCGCCCGGGTTCCATGCAGAGGAAGCGCCAAGCCGATCGACGTCGGCTTAAACAGGGGGATTGTGGAGGATCGACGCCCGGATAGCGTCGGAGATACGAAAGACATGGAACGGACCGACGATCGACGCCCTGATGGACGTCTATGGGGCGAGGCGAGGGCACGGGCCCTGAGGCGCTACGTCGCGCTCCCGAACCCGACCCCCGAAGACGCGAGGCAGGCCGCGAGATCGATCGGCGTCTCCGTGACGCGTCTCGAAACGCTCGCACGAGCTCTGCGGACCCTCGGACGGACCTCGATGGCTCTCGGGCGTCTGAAGAGAGACGGGCGCGTCGTCGAGGAGGCGATGGCGGCAGCCGAGGGCGATCTCGACCTGTCTCTCCCGCGAGGGCAACGACCTCATCCACGAGATGACCGAGTCCGGCGTCATCAAGAGCACGGCCTTCGTGTTCGGCCAGATGAACGAGCCGCCCGGCGCCCGCCAGCGGGTCGGCCTGACCGGCCTGACGATGGCCGAGTACTTCCGCGACGAGGAGGGCCGCGACG